>DPWF01000200.1:0-5730 GCA_003526435.1 Chitinophagaceae bacterium
AACATGCCGTTGATATAGGTATCGGTATAGCCCACCACTTCTGTTCTTGTAGTGGTGTGTACATAACCAAATTCGGTATAGAGTAAATATTCACCGGGTTTCAGGTTGGTAAATTCAAAATGTCCGTCATCATCATACACTGTTGTGGTTTTAATACATGCTGCTGCATCTTTTGAGAATGGTAATGTTCTCCCTTGTTTGCTGAACTTTTCATTGAGCGCTACCCATTCCTTAAAATAAGTTGTGTAAGGTATCAGCAGCACTGTTGTACCCACTTTGGCGTATTGCTTTTTATTGATATTCAGGATGGCCATACCTTTAAGAATACCTTCATTTTCATTATCTCTTGCAAATGCTACTCCTTCAATGGTAGCTGTTCCATCCTGAATAAGACTTAGTGTTTCTGCCTTATTAAAAGTGGCTGTGAAAGGGTTATAATCCAGCTCTTTATCAAGCATTAAAAAGCGCTGTCCGTTGGCTGCCAGTATTTCAATTTTCCATAATCTCCGGCTGTCTTTGTCAATATAATATTCGTATTTTTCTCCGGTTGCTTCTTCCCATACACTTACCTGCCATACCGCGTGCTCTCCTGTGATGTCACTTTTATACCTATTTGTTTTTACTTCTTCAATCCTTGTATTTTTTATATGACTGCTATTGGCTGGTTTGTAATCATATACTTTCATGCTGCTCTTGTAGCCCGACTGAAGCGGAAGGGCTCCAAGAAGATACGGATAGATATAACTATCAAAAAAAAGATCCTTGGCTGTTTCGTTGATGGCCTGCTTTTTGTTTGTCTTTTTATCCAGATAGTATCCTGCTATTGTTTTACCATACTTCAATTCCAGTGCCCGGTTTGGATTTACAGATGACCGGTACAGGGGTCTTAAATTATTTGCATCGGCTATGCTTGAATCGATCCATTGTTCATTCGTGCTCAGCATTGTTAAGTTGGTATATATACCAATCGTTTTTGCATTGGCATTCACCTGAACGGTAAAAGAGCTCACCGGAACCAATTGCTTTCCACTGACGGCAAAGCAGGCCATTTCATATTTGGCATTTTTAATAAATCTTTTATCAAATGTATTCTCCCCGGGCGCAAGCATTTCCTGTGAAAAACACCTGGCTGCAAAAAAAGAAACGATGACGAGCAATAAAATGTTCTTGTTCATAAATTTAAATGATGATGCACATTTGCTGTTTCACAGCACTTATTATCAACAACAGTTAGTATAGATATGAATGCTGTATTTCTGTTTATCACTAAAAAGTAATGACCGGTGCAGACTTTGAGAAACTGCCAGCGTTATCTGCTATAGCTGAAGTTGTAGAAAGCTGTGTACTTCCTTTTTTCACCACCACTGTTACCTGCTGTCCGGTTACTCCACCATTACCGGAAATGGCAATAATGGCTGCCGTTACGTTTGGCGCATACACTATTTCTTTTTTCCACGGAACAGATAGAATCTGTTCGTTTTGTGTGCCTCCGGTACTTGTGGTATAGGAGGCAAATAAGGTTCCTGAAAAGTTACCCGTTATGGTATACGTTAATTTCCTATCATCATTATCAGGCGGGTCAATTGGCTTGCTACAGGATAAGAATGAAATTGACATGAGCAGTAATATCGTTTTTAACCAATTGTGCGTTTTCATATTGACTGTTATTTTATATGATAAAGACTATTGCTGTTAATTATATCATATCCTCATTCCTCAGGCTATCAGATTATCATACCTGTGAGCATAATTTGGGTGATATTTTTCTGAAGCAATGATAGGATAATGCCTGACGGTAGAAATTAACTTAAGTTAATTTCTACCGTCAGGCTGGCATCTGCCAAAAACCAAATGCGCTGAAGTATTTAAGGTTATTTTTTCTCTGCCCTTATACTGCCGTTGGGCTGAAAAAGTATAAAAGCTATTATTTCTGCTTTTTCATTTGCTTCAAACTTTACACTATACCCGCTAACACCTTCAATGGTAAACTCATCTTTATTACCAGCTACAAGTGTATATTCAGGCTGTCCGGGTATTTTCGACATGAGTGAAGCTCCTTTCAGATACACGTTTACTGTTTGGCCGCCCATGTTATACGCTCCCACATACTTTGCCAAATCATTGATAGCCGTAATTTGCCTGTTATCTTTTTTGATACTACCCGCTCCTTCTACTCTACCACTACCAATTTTTGCAACCCTGAATGTTCCATTGGGCTGAATAAATACACAGGCTGGAATATTTCCATTTTCATCTCTTTCAAACTTTATACTCACTCCTTTTGCACCTTTTACAGCAAACTCATCCAGCTTTACCGGAAGCAGCTCATAATCTGGCTGGCCCGGCACTGCAACTTTGAGCATATTTCCATCAGTAAGATATATTTTGGCAATTGTACCATTAAAGTCATAGTCTCCACAGTATTGCTTTGGATCAACCTTAATGAGCTGACTGGTTGATACCTGCTTTGTAAACACGATATCTTGTACACTGCTTTCAAAAGGCATTTTCAATGAAGTAACAGAGCCATCAGCAGCAACAGTAAACTCTCCAGTTAATGCCTCGCTACCATCAAACACATTCTCATCGATAGAAAATTTGAAATAGTTATACTGAACATGTTTGATCTTTAAATTCCAACGGTTAAAAGTTCCTGTCAATCCATCGCTATTGTCTTTTATCACAATGGTACCATAGGCCTCATTTTTATAGGAGCCGCTAAAGTCGGCAAATGCATGAGAAGGTTTTATTCCTTTACTATTGTTGTCTGTACTTACTGGCTTATTATTCGCCTGCATCTTCAGCATACCGTTCCAGTCTCTATAGCTGGCACCAATCATTCTGTCGGCAATAAGATTGTGAAGAATTCGTGGAACTTCAGAGTTGTTTTGATTAGCGGATATAAATATCCCAATGCTGTCTGTAGGAAAAAAAGAAGTAAAGGCACTAAAACCATTAATATTACCAGCATGCCCAACACCATAATGTCCTCTGTAATTAGCGGTGTACCAACCCAAGCCATAATTGAAGAAATAATAATCCGGCATTTGTTTAGACGGCAAATTGGCTGAAGCAATCATTTGTGAGCTGATGGCCTGTTTATAAAAATCGGGACTAATAATTTCTTTCCCTTCAAATTTTCCCTGGTTTGTCCACATCAACAGCCAGTTGGCCATATCTTTTGCGGTAGATGCTATTCCTCCTGCAGGCGCTATGCCATTCAAAGTGGCTGGAAGAAAATCCAGCTTTTGCAGTTTCCCGTTTTTATTTACGTATCCGTAAGCAAAATCAGGCGTGCCTGATATTTGGCCGGTTGATGAACGCTTCATAGCCAGTGGAGAAAAGAATTTTTCTTCAATGAGCTGCTCCCATTTTTTTTGATAGGTATTTTCCAGCAATCGTCCTAAGGCAACATAGTTTAAATTATTATACTGAAAAGTTTGCCGTAGCGGAGCGCTCGGTTCAAGATAACGTATCAGACGAACCATACTGTCCCTGTTACCCATAGCGCCACTGTACCACGCATAATCATGTCTTGGCAAACCTGTACGGTGACAAAGCATATCTCTTACTGTTACATGAGCAGTAAGATCGTTGTTATAAAATTTTAGTTCCGGGAAATATTGATTGATGGGTGCATCCAGGTCAAGGTTAAGATCCTTCACCAAATAACTGACGAGGGATGCCGTAAACGCTTTTGTACAACTCCCTATCGCGAAAAGCGTATTTTCTGTAACAGGTTTTTGATTCTCCAGGTCTTTTACACCATACCCCTTTGCCATCAGAATTTTATTCTTTTCAACTACCGAAATAGTAATACCCGGCACGTTCCATTCTTTTATAATCCGGTTAATCATGCTGTCTATACCGGTTAACCGTGCATCATTTGTTTGAGACCTCACTGCCATTGAAAGGCAGACAATCAAAATAGTAGTAATAATTTGCTTCATTTTAGTTGCTCACTGGTTTTAAATTTGATCGGCAACCCGAGTGTTTGCTCAATCAGTGGTTTGATAATACTGTTTAAAATCAGTGGCAAAAATCATTACAGTTCCTGGCTTAGAAGACCTGCCCTGCAATGAGAGACCAAACAAAACTTATTGATAATCATTTGTTTACGAGATACACTCTACAAAGATTTCCTACATTACAGGATGAACCCTGCATGTGGCAGATTTTTTATTCTAACGCTTTATATAATTGATACATTAATTCATTGCAGCATATTACCAGTTGATTGAACTATTGCCGGCCGCTATGGTTTGCGGCACCTGATATGAAGAAAATAGGCCACAACCGCTGCACTTTGCAACGATGGCTTGTCTCTTATGTCTTCATCAGATGGACATGGTTCATTGATCTCCTCAATTGTAAACCCGGCTTTGATAACAGCATTGATCCAAAAAGTCAACGTCCGATGAAAACGGGGTACCTGAAACTGTGGTGTTTGTTCTTTTATTTGTTGCGGCGTATTCCCAAATATCCATTGCTCAATTTCGCCGTCGTTACCGGAAAAATAGCTACCTAATTCTACTGCATAGGTTTTACCCTCAGTATTACGCAACTTTTTTAAATAAGGTGGCTTAAAACAGGGGTGCTCAATTGAGAACTGAAAAAAGCTGCCCGGTTTTAAAACCCTGTATGCTTCCTGTATTGCTTTTTCAGGCTCAGGTAAATCCATGAGGCACATAAATGATACAGCAAAATCGAAGCACTCGTTTTGATAGGGTAATTGGGTTGCCCTTGCAACTCCATAGTGTATGCCTGAAGGAAATTCACGCTCCATCTCCCGGGCACTTTCGATGAAAACGGGTGCAATATCAATTGCCTGCAGTATTGCTCCCCGCTCTGCCAATAGCCTTGTATTATAACCCTCTCCGCATCCAATATCAATTCCTTCCTTGTTCTTTATATCCGGCAGTATGGCTAAGAAAGCAGGCGTGTTTAAATAATTCCGGTAGACATCGTATCCTGCCCTTACCAAATTTGTCCAGACAGGTGCATTCCTGTTCCAGTACTGACCTACTTCAGTTTCATTCATAAACTTGTATTTTTTGAGGGAGTAATAATTAAAAGAATAGCTGCAATAATGATCCAGCTTACGAGGCTGAAAATAAATAAGCCAAAGCCTAATACGGTGGTGAAATTAAACTTCATCAGAAGCCCCAGCAACGTAACAACTACCATCAGTAAACCATAATAACCAAGCCATCTGGAAAGTTGACCAACGACTATCAAAATAACCGACCAGAGTAAAATGGCGAGCGAAAGCGCAACAATGAAAAAATAATCCATTGATGAGCCTAGTAACCAGCCATAATCACGTATTGCCTGCAAAACAGAGCCATCAACAGTACTGCCAGCGTAATTTGAGGCAAACATGGGTAATACAAAACCATTAACGGTTCCGGCAATCATTACTGCGATTAAACCAATACAGGTAACAGAAAAAGCTAGGAACGATACTCTACCCTTCGTTGCTAAAGCTGTTGCCAATCCCCAAAAACCAAAGGCAATAAAAGGAATACTCAGAATAGCCAAAGCGTGTGAAAACATAAAAATGCCTTTCTTCCCGGCTATCTCAGTCAGGCTACCACCTATGGGGTGCATCGCCATGGTAAGCGTAGCAAGAACTGCCCCTGATAATAAACTGATACCTGATGCTTTTTTAAATTGCTTTTCCATTTTACTTTTTTGAGAAGCAAAGATTGGAGCGGGACATTAAAGCAT
>DPWF01000200.1:5766-6739 GCA_003526435.1 Chitinophagaceae bacterium
ACCCCTTATGCGGCTTAGTGTTTCGGGGGCAATTTTCAGGTAAGAAGCAATCATTTTTAGTGGGAACTTTTGGAACAGTTGCGGTCTTGATGAGAAAAGCTGATTATGTTTTTCCTCGGCTGTATTTGTATGATCAAAATACTGAACCCTTGATACCGTTTGCTCCAGCACTTTGCCCAATTGGAAAAAAGAGGGTGAAAGCGCAATCAATTCATGTACCGATGTGAGCGATAATTCTAAAACTGTTAGTTCCGAATATGCTTTAATTGTTACAGTGGATGGCTTTTGGGTAACAAAACTTGAATGATTCAGGCACCAGTCGCCCTTCATATGCAGGTCAATGATATTTTCGTCAATATCATCATACGAAAATTGGTATGCTTCACCTGAAATAATATAAAAAGCCGATTTGCACACATCACCTTCATTTAGCAGCCATTCATTCTTTTTAAAATTTCGCCTGATCGCTTTTTCAGTGAACAATACTACCTGCTCAGCCGTGAAATGACCAATGCTTTTCAATAAATTTTCAATTTCGTCCATGATTAACAGCTTTGATTCAGGGTTTTCACGACTACAGTATAAGTATTGTTTGGTTGAATAACTTATTTTTTTATCAAAAGATCACTCATGTATTCGGAAGGTGACTGTCCGGTTACTTTTTTAAAATTCTTATTAAAAGAAGACTTAGAATTGAACCCGCATTCATAAGCAATGCTCATAATAGTGAATTGGCTGTTAGCGGGGAGGCTGATCCGTTTTTTAAATTCTTCCACCCTTAAAGTATTAATATAATCAAAGAAGTTTTTGTTTTCTCTTTCATTGATTACCTGTGAAAGATAATTGGAATGAACATTTAACCTCGCCGCCAGCGTTACAAGTGATAGTTCAGGTTCTATATAACTTTTTTCTTCCGTCATTATCTGTTTTAGTCTGTTGTGTAATTCTTCAGCCATGTCTGGTGTGAGGCCGG
>DPWF01000025.1 GCA_003526435.1 Chitinophagaceae bacterium
TTATGTCTTAATTTTCTTGTGTCTTGCAACTTGTAACCTGTTCCTTGTTCCTTATTTCTTATTTTTCAGCTTCTCATACTCATCCGCAGCACTCAGAAACTTATTGCCGTGATAAGCATGAAAGTACTGAAAGGCGAGTCCTACAGCCCAACCCAATATGGGCCAGATGGGCCAGAAGTAGTGACGGCTACCCGGTGTAAAAAACCAAATGATTACCAGGAAAGCATTCACTACAAAATAGCTAAACACTCCCCATTTAAATCCGGCTCTTGCTTTTGCAATCTGCCAGAGTTCTTCATCGCGTTGTTCGTTGTTCATAAAGCTTTTTTAAAGTTTGATTTTTTGATTTTCTTGTTACCTGAAACTTGTAGCTTGCGGCTTTACAAATTATTATTAATAGCATCCTGTCTCCTGTCCACACCCCAACTCAGGAAAACACCGAGGAAAAAGAATTGAGGGGCTGGTGGTGTTATCGCTTCTTTTCTTGCACCATTGTATGAATAATTGTATCCGAATACCTGTTTACTGTTCAGCACATTGGTTACAGAACCTACTATTACAGCATAGGCTTTCCCCAAAGAAGTGAGATAGTTGAAACTGAAGCCGAGATTATGATAATCCAGTGTTTTACCCTGATCGGCAATGATATATTGTGCACCGCTCTGCTGCAGGTTATAATAAGGGCGACCCGTAGCATAGGAGTAAGTGAAATTGAATCCGGTATTGATTTTACTGATAAAACGTTTCATTACAAATGAGGCGGTGTGATTGGCCGCAAATGTGGGTTGCAGTTCTTTCGGATAATTCAGGAAATCGCGTTTGGTATCGAGATAAGAATAACTTACCCAGTAATCCAATCCTTTGAATGTTTTTTTATCTCTCCAGAATAATTCAATTCCTTTTGCATCACCTGCACCTGCGTTGTTCATGGCTGGATAGGTTTTAACCAACCCATCGTATTTTTTATAGAACGCTTCTACTCGAAAGGTTTGTAATGTGGTATTCTTGATATAGTTCGCAATAAAATGCGTTGCTTTTGAGTAACCAAAGTTGGTGGTGTTATAGAGATAGGTATTCTCCGGTTTCTGATAAAATTCGCCATAAGCAACACTCATCTGTCCCCCTTTACCTGTTTTATATGCAAGCGATAAACGGGGTGCAATATTGGCTTTACTGATTAATGAAGAATGTTCAAAACGGGCACCTACTCTAGCCGCGAGATCATTGGTGATATAAAGATCTGCCTCAGAGAATATTGCTTTGAAATGATCGGGTAGCCATGCTTTAAAATTATTGTATGTGCTTCTGTTGTAGAAATACATATACTCTCCACCAAAACGAATGACACTGATACCACTCAGTCGTTTGTCAAAAACAGCTTTTATCTGCGACAAATCAGCGCGTGTGTTGATATTGAAGTTGCCGTTATCAATCCATGACTGACCCGTTGTTACTTTCTGGTTCTGCTGGTTCTGTATCTGTTGGTCAATTTTATTTACATCGATGCTGTAACCCAGTCCCAGATTCATTTTCCAGCCATTACCCAGGTTATCTCTCCAGCTCAGGTTATGGTACCAGTTGAGGTTGTTCAAACCAAAAGCATTTTTTAATGCGGGGTCGTCAATATTAGGTCTGCGTAAACCCAGATCACTGGCACCAAAAGTGCTGTAGTATTTTATCATACCGCCCGTTTTGGTTTTGGTTCTGAAGTTGAGGTCGGCTGTATGAAACTCGGGCATACGGAAATATTCGGGTTTCTGATTAACGATACCGAAATAGGCACTCAGATTGGTATAACCATAATTACCACCCCAGGATGATTTTTTATCCTTTGCTACTTTTTGCACACCCGCCCCAAGGAACAATGCAGATATGGAAGCTGATACTTCTGAACGCTCAGGAATATCAATACTCTCCATAATGAGTGCCGATGAAAGTGCCTGACCATACAATGCAGAATAGCCACCTGTGCTGAAAACAGTTCCTTTAAACAGAGCAGGTGCAAAACGACCGCGTGATGCGATATCGGGTACACTGGCCATGAAAGGATTGTTGACAAGTGTTCCGTCTATAAACTGCTTTGCTTCATAACCTGCACCACCACGAACAAACAAACCTTCCTGCTCTCCTACCTGCTGTGCACCCGGTAATGTTTTTACCACCGCAGAAATATCTGCATTGGCCCCGCCAGTTGTATATACATCCAAAGAACTTAATACGGTGGCCGCTTTTTTCTTATCTCCTGCTTCAAAACTTCCTGCTGTAACGGTTACCGCTTTGAGTTCGCTGATTTCTTCTTTCAATACAAAATCAATACTAATGATCGCCGTGTCGATCGTAACTTCCTGTTCTACTGTTTTATTACCCATGTTAGTAGCCACAACAACCTGTTTGCCTTTTTCATAGGTTTTGAAAGAAAAATGACCGGTTGAATCTGATACGCCGCCATCATAAGATCCTTTTACTACAATATTGGCTCCCGCGAGTATGCGTCCTTTATGGTCTTTTACAGAACCTGTAATTTTTATTTGCGCCCCTGCCAGAAAGGGTAGTAAAGCCAGCAGAGAAATCATCCATTTTTTCATTGCTTGTTGTTTTGATAGAGCAAACATAGAATAGTTTATTTTATAAACCAAATTATAATTAAAACTTTTTTATAAACAAGGGGTCAGCTCTTAAATGATTGATTTACAACAAAATAGTGGAAATACACCTAAGTACTTCCACTATTAAAAGGCAGAGCTGGAGCTAATTATGCTAAAAAACGATCTTTTGCAAATGCTTTTGCATACATCAATAAAGCACCGATGACCATGATATTGCGGAATATATTCAGCATATCATTGGTATTGTCTGCTGCACGCGGAATATGTATAAAGAATATCGTTAACAGCACATACAATGCCATCAGTAATGAAGCCAACTGATCATACTTTCCAATCAGGCAACTGATAATAAAAGCCGTTACCAATACGCCGGTTGCGTAATTCAGGAATATTCTTGCAGGAAAAAAAGACGGAATCATTTCGGCACCTGCTTCTGGCAAACCAAAATGCAAGCCCGTATAAAGAAAGAACGACAGGATAAATAACCATCGCCCTGATGCAAATATCAATTTCATAAAACAGGTTTAGGGATGAAGAAATTTATAGTTCAAAAGGCATGATTGGGCGGATTTCCACACTACCATTTTCATATTTCAGAATCGGGCAGGTCTTACTCCACTCTTTTACTTCTTCGGGATCTTCTGCCTTACAAATCATGTATCCCGTAAGCAAAATTCCTTCCTGAATAAATGGTCCTTCCTGTGTGTCCTTTTTTGTAATGACTGTTCCATTGAACTCAATTGGCTGGCTCGATACCAATTTACCCTGCATGGCTATGTTACCGATCCATTGTTGCCACTTAGGCATGTCTTCCATCATATCTTCCGGAGATGTGATATAGGTGCCTTTACCGGATTGATTGTAGAATAATAACAGGTACTCTTTCATAATTGTAATGTTTAAAAGGTGAATAATCTAACCTTACAAAAATGAAAAAACAGGGATGTACCACTCTTGATAAATGTCAAGACTTTAGAGCTTGCCTTTTAAGCGGGTGTAAGTTTCGGCAGAAATACCCAGATAAGATGCGATCATTTTACTGGATAGCCGTGTAAAAAGTTTAGGCTGGTTGTCCATCATCCAACGCAAGCGCTCCAGTG
>DPWF01000267.1:0-1035 GCA_003526435.1 Chitinophagaceae bacterium
AAAACAGAAGGCATGTTAATTGCCATGGTGATTCATGCTCCGGCATTCGGACAAAAAGTAAAATCTTTTGATGCCACTGCAGCCAAAGCAATGCCGGGAATAAAAGATGTGTTCAAAATTGAGACCCTCGCAGATACTTATGAACGAAATGCATTTGATACTACATCATTTACCGATATGGTGGTAGTAGTTGGTAAGACTACATGGGAAGTAATGAATGCAAAAAAAGCAGTGAAAGTAGAATGGGAGAACCTGGCAGATAAATCTGTTGTTGTGAATGGCTGGACAGGTAAAAGCACTGTTGTTATACCTGGTGGATTAGAAAGTACAACAAAGCATAAAGTCGAAATGGCTGCTAAAGCAAAACAGCCCGGCAAGGTATTACGCAAAGATGGTGATCCGGAAGCTGCATTTAAAACAGCAGCCAAAGTATTGGAGCGTACCTATAATGCACCTTTTCTTGCACATAATACCATGGAGCCTGTTAACTGTTTTGCACATGTAACAGCAGATAAAGCAGAGATATATGCCCCCATCCAGATACCGATGTTTATCATGCAGGCGTTAACGGCCAGATTAGGCTTGCCGCAGGATAAAATACATATCAGGCTGGCAAGAATGGGAGGAGGCTTTGGTTTACGCGCCTATGGTCATCACCTGGTGGAAGCTGCCGTCATTTCTCAAAAAATAAATGCTCCTGTAAAACTTGTTTATACCAGAGAGGATGATATGACTTATGGTATTTATCGCCCAATGTATACAGCCACTTACAGGGCAGCATTGGATAAAGACAATAAGCTTATTGCATTTCATGTAAAAGCAGGGGGTATTCCTGAAAGCCCGATAGATGGATCTCATAACAGGTTTCCAGCGGGTGCTGTAGACAATTTTCTGGCAGAAGAATGGGAGATCAATTCAAACATCACTATCGGAGCCTTTCGTGCACCGGGTTCTAATTTCATGGCAAGTGCCGAACAATCATTTCTGGATGAACTGGCTGAACTCGCTAAAAAAGATCCGATTGATTTCAGACTG
>DPWF01000267.1:1102-4661 GCA_003526435.1 Chitinophagaceae bacterium
CAAGCCGATATGCTGGTGTATTGAAACTGGTGAAAGAAAAATCAAAATGGGGCACTCCCGGAACCAAACTGTCACGTGGGGTGTCAGCTTATTTCTGCCACAACTCCTATGTGGCACAGGTATTAGATATAGTAATGAAGAATAACAAACCGGTGGTTGAAAAAGTATATGCAGCAGTTGATTGTGGTATTGTGGTAAATCCTGATGCCGCCGCTAATATGTCGGAAGGTGGTATCATTGACGGAATAGGTAATGCATTATATGGTGAACTGACTTTTGTAAATGGAGTGCCACAAAAAAATAACTTCAATGCATACCGTATGATTCGTCATTCGGAAGCGCCAAAGGCGATTGAAGTACATTTTGTACAGAATGAAAAGGATCCAACCGGATTGGGAGAACCGCTGTTTCCACCCATATTTGCAGCAGTGGCCAACGCTTTGTATAAGGCAACAGGTAAACGCTTTTACAACCAGCCTTTTGGCAAAGAGTTGGGAATATAAAAGAAGAAAAAAACTATGAAGAAAGTTTTAATGGTCTTGGTAGCTATCGGTTTTATTATTACCGGTAGGGCTATTGTGCAAAGCAATACTCCTCAAAGTATCAGCAGAGGCAAAGAAGTATATGAACTCTATTGCCAGAATTGTCATATGGCAGATGGTAAAGGAATGGGAGAAATCAATCCACCATTGGCAAAAGCTGATTACATGAAAAAGCCAGCCAATACATTGATCGATGTAATATTGAAGGGTTCAACAGCCAGTTTAACTATTAATGGTAAAAAATATGTGGGTGCCATGCCCGCACAGGAATACCTGACTAATGAACAGATTGCAGACGTACTGAATTATATCAAAAATAGTTGGGGTAATAAAATTCCGGGTACCATAACACCTGCCATGGTGAAAGCTCAACGTAAGTAAGTTGCTGTAGTTTTTTAAGAAAATCTCATGCACGAAATAGTTGCGATCATAAAAGCATATCAGCAGGCAACAGCAAGTGGTAAAAAAACGGCACTGGCAACTGTGGTACATGTTGAAGGATCATCATACAGAAGACCCGGAGCCAGGATGTTGATTACAGAAGATGCCGAACTCACAGGGTCCATTAGTGGAGGTTGTCTGGAAGGTGATGCTTTCCGTAAAGCATTACACGTAATATTATCCGGGAAGCCTATGCTGGTAACTTACGATACTGCTGATGACGATGATGCGAAATTTGGAATGGGACTTGGTTGTCAGGGTGTGATTCAGGTGTTGATAGAGCCATTACAGGGCGAAAGAGGAGAAGCAATTGTTGATTTACTAAAGAAAGCCACGACATCAAGACAAAAATCTGTACTGCTTACTTTGTTTTCCATCCAGGATAAAAGAGCGCCGCAATATGGTTCCTGTTTTTTACTAACGGAACAGGAAGAAGCATTTGGTGCAATACCGATGTTGGATACCACAATTGTACGAAGTGAATTGAAACAGGTTATGGATCTGAAAAAATCTTCATTCCGTAAATATGAAAATGAGGCGGCAGAAATAATTGCATTTGCTGAATTTGTTCAACCTCCTGTATCATTGGTCATTATTGGTGCAGGCAATGATGTAATACCACTGGTAAAAATGGCTGAAATCCTCGGCTGGCAGTCAACCGTGATAGATGGAAGACCTATGTATGCCAGTAAGGAAAGATTTCCGATGCCATCCTGTATGGTGGTGCATGCAAAAGCAGATCATTTGCTGGAGCATATAACAATCGACGACCGGACTGTATTTGTGCTGATGTCTCATAATTACAATTATGACCTTGCCATATTGAAATCTCTGTTAAACAAAGAAGTATTGTATATAGGTGTACTTGGCCCTCATAAAAAAATGAAGATGATGATGGATGAACTGGCAGGTGAGGGCATCGTATTATCGAAAAAGCAACTCGATGCCATTCATGGACCGGTAGGATTGAACATTGGTGCAGAAACGGCCGAAGAAATTGCCATCTCCATCATCGCGGAAATTCAGTCGAAACTCACGGCTTCAAATGCAGAACAGTTACGTACGAAACAGGATGCTATTCACCATCGATCCGATCTGGTAATTAAAACGGCATCATCTGTCTGAACATTATGAAATCAACTCCAACTGCTGTATTAATATTGGCCGCAGGTGCCTCGAGGCGACTGGGTAAGCCCAAACAGCAGCTTGTATTTCATGACCAGACATTGCTGCATCGTATCATTGCAACCGCCGCCGATCTGAACGCAGGCCCCGTGCTGGTTGTATTGAATGGTGAAACAATGCTACCGGAATCTGAAACAATCAAAACGATTGTCAACCACCAGTGGCAGGAAGGAATGTCGACATCTATCCGCTGTGGTATTGAAATGTTGCAAAAAACATTTCCATCTATTGAAACCGTTATTATTACCGTTTGCGATCAACCATATGTATCGGTTGACTTGTTTCAGGAGCTGATAGACACTTATCGGCAGACAAAAAAGCCGATTATTGCATGTAGCTATGCTGATACCATAGGTACTCCTGTATTGTTTCATCAAAGTATATTTCAGGAATTGCAGGAATTAAGCGGCGATAAAGGGGCAAGACATCTGTTAAATAAAGATAAGCATCGGGTAGGATTGGTTAACTTTCCGCTTGGAGCGATTGATATTGATACAGAAGAAGATTATGAGCGATTGATTAAACAATAAAACATGATTGTAGACACACATCATAGGGTACATAATTATTTGCGCATATCACTTACGGATAACTGTAATCTTCGTTGTTTTTACTGTATGCCGGAAGAAGAGTACGATTTTGCTTCGGCCCAACAACTGATGCAGGTAGATGAAATTGAAGCATTGGCGAAATTATTTGTGAGTCAGGGAGTCGATAAAATCNNGGTGGAGAACCATTGGTAAGAAAAGATGCAAAAGAAATCATCCGTCGACTGTCGCAATTACCGGTAACGCTAACGCTTACAACAAATGGAACAAGGTTGCACGATTTTATTGAAGTGTTGAAAGAGAGTAAAGTACAATCAGTCAATATTAGCCTGGACACTCTGCAGGCAGATAAGTTTCAACTGCTGACTAAAAGAGATCAGTTTAATATCGTTCAGAAAAACATTGAACTGATGATCACCCATGGTTTTCATACCAAAGTAAATGTAGTGGTGATGCGTGGCGTAAACGATAACGAAATCATTGACTTTATTGAATGGACAAAAGACCTGCCTCTTCATGTACGCTTTATTGAGTTTATGCCTTTTAGTGGTAATCGCTGGACAAGCAATAAAGTATTTACACTGGAAGAAATATTAGCGGTTGCTGCTGAGCAGTATGATTTCATTCCGTTACAGGCAGAAAAAAATGATACAGCCAAGAAATTTATGATACCTGGTCACCAGGGAACATTTGCGGTGATCAGTACCATGAGCGCTCATTTTTGCGGCGACTGTAACCGCATCCGTTTAACTGCTGATGGTAAAATGAAGAATTGTTTGTTTTCAAAAAATGAAGTTGATCTGTTAACCCCACTGAGGAATGGAGAAGCAGTATTACCGCTCG
>DPWF01000267.1:4684-14226 GCA_003526435.1 Chitinophagaceae bacterium
AGCACAACTGGGAGGGCAGTTTACGCAGGACTATGAACAGTTGGAAGCCGATATTATTCAAAACAGAAGTATGATCACCATTGGCGGATAGACGCACTTTGGTTAAATAATTCACAGATGATGATCAGTGTACCAGAAGCCCGGAAAATTATTCAGCAACATGTTACAGCATTACAGCCTGTACAAATGAAGTTGCAGGATGCTGCGGGTTACAGGCTGGCTGTTGATATAGTGTCACCTCTTGATATACCTGCTTATCCGCAATCTTCTATGGATGGATATGCGTTTTCTTTTTCAGACTGGCAGCAGAATCCTGAACTATTGGTGCAAGGGGAGATGGCGGCAGGTAGCCTCAGCCAACTTGAGATTCAGCCAGAAACAGCCGTTCGGATTTTTACAGGTGCTCCTGTTCCATATGGTGCAGATACAGTAGTGATGCAGGAGAAGACCAGTGTAACCAATCATCATTTGCAGATTCATGAATAACAACTGAAACAAGGTGCCAATGTCAGGTTGCAGGGATCAGAAATTAAAAAAGGAGAACTTGCTTTAACGGCCAATGCCACGTTAACACCTGCTGCTATGGGTTTTCTGGCAGGAATGGGGATTACAGATGTAATGGTATTTCCTCCGCCGGCCGTTACGATCATTATTACAGGGAATGAATTACAAAATCCAGGTCAGCCATTGGCGTATGGGCAGGTATATGACTCCAATTCTTTTGCTTTGACTGCTGCTTTACAACAAAATGGTATCAGACAAATAAAGGTAGTGACAGTGCCGGATGTATTGGATCAATTGACTGATGCATTACAGCAGGCATTGGAATTGAGTGATCTTGTGCTATTAACAGGAGGAGTGAGTGTGGGTGATTACGATTTTGTACTGGAAGCAGCTACACGCTGTGGCATTACTACACGATTTCATAAAATAAAACAAAGACCTGGTAAACCACTTTTCTTTGGAACAGAAGCATCGAAACTCGTGTTTGGGTTACCTGGTAATCCATCTTCTGTACTCACCTGTTTTTATATGTATGTGTTGCCCGCAATCATTGCCATGAGCAGTAAGCAGTATGGATTGTTGGAGAAACAGGTTCCGCTTTCAAAATCATACCGGAAGGCGGCAGGGCTTACACATTTTTTGAAAGGGTATTATGATGGTAATACTGTATTGCCACTTGGGGCACAGGAATCGTATAGAATGCGTTCGTTTGCAGCAGCCAACTGCTTGATTGAAATAGAAGAGCAGGTGACAGATTGTATAGAAGGAACGATGGTTAATATTCATCTTTTACCTGTTGAATGATGTTTAATGGATAGTGTATTCTTATTTTATATTTTATTACTCGTTGTTGCATTTCTGTATGCATCAGTAGGGCATGGAGGTGCCAGCGGGTACCTGGCACTAATGGCATTGTTTAGTGTGGCACCTGAAGTAATGAAACCTACGGCGTTGTTATTAAACCTTTTTGTATCGCTTACCGCATTTCTGCAATTTTACCGTGGTAAGCATTTTGTTTGGAAAGTGTTTTTTCCATTGGCACTCGCATCGGTACCGATGGCATTTGTTGGTGGATTGATTTCAATTGATGCCACGATCTATAAAAAAATACTGGGTTTATTACTGGTATTTTCTGTGATACGATTGCTTATTCCAACTAAAAACAATGCTCAGGAACTGAAGCCTGCTCATTTTTCCGGTGCTTTATTAATGGGGGGAATCATTGGACTACTATCGGGAATGATTGGTATTGGAGGCGGTATTATTCTCTCGCCATTATTGATATTCTTTAACTGGACCGACCAGAAACAAACAGCCGCCATCAGTGCCCTGTTTATTTTTGTAAATTCAGCATCGGGTCTGATGGGGCAATTAACGAATGGAATTCAGTTCAGTGGAGATATGTTTGTATATGTGGCCATAGCGTTTACGGGAGGAATAGCCGGTGCCTATTTTGGTTCGATGAAATTCAGACAACAGATCATGAAAAAAATACTAGCCATTGTATTGATGGTGGCGGCCTATAAATTATTATTTACCGGAGCATAATATCTAATTATGAAATACCTGCTTATTTTATCTGCATTATTATTGTCGCAAGTGCTGTATGCCCAGCATGAAACCAGACCTACAGATTATTTTACAGTGGAGGGGAAAGTGAAAAATATAATTAATTTCAAGTTGCAGGATGCCGCAGCTTTTAATAGTATTTCATTTGACAGTATTGTAGTGTACAATCATTTGGTCGTAAGAAAGTCTGTGCTGAAAAAAGTAAAAGGTGTATTGTTGAAAGATATTATTTCCAAAGCCTCTTTTGATATCAGCGACCCAAAACCACTGAGCAGGTATTATATAACCTGTATAGCTTCTGATGGATACAAAGTGGTATTTTCCTGGAACGAAATATTTAATTCAGCCATTGGGAAAGAACTGATCGTAATAACTGAGGCAGATGGGGTAAAAGCGAATGTATTACCCCAGCGTATCGCTATTGTTTCACCAGCCGATATTGCAACCGGACGAAGGTATGTTCATGGATTACAAAAAGTAGTAGTAGAAAGAGTTCATTAATAATGAGAAAGTAAACAATGAAAACTGACATTCTTTTATTTGGACAACTGGCAGAACAAGTCGGAGCCAAACAGATAAGCCTGGAAGGATTTTCTGATTCCGAAACATTGATAAAAGCATTGCAACAACAGTATCCTGTGTTATCACAGTCTAAATATATTGTGGCCATTAACCAGGAAATTATTTCCGGAAATACAGCCTTGTCAGATAATAGTATAGTTGCCTTATTACCACCTTTCTCAGGAGGATAATATGAAAAAAGAAATTTCATACGAACGTTACCAACGGCAGATGATACTTCCCGGTTTTGGCGAGGAGGCACAGCAGCGATTGTCTGATGCCCGGGTACTGGTAATAGGTGCAGGTGGATTGGGTTGCCCTGCATTACAATATCTCACAGCAGCAGGTGTTGGTACGATTGGTATGGCAGATGGGGATATGGTTTCACTTAGCAACCTGCACAGACAGGTACTCTTTCATACATCCGATATCGGAAAAAATAAAGCAGAAGTGGCTGCTGCTCATTTACAGCAACTAAATCCGGAGATAAGCATAATGTCGATTCCCGAAAATGTAAACAATCAAAACTTATTACAACTGCTAACGGGTTTTGATATAGTCATTGACGGAACTGACAATTTTGCTACCCGGTATATGATCAACGATGCCTGTGTTTTGATGAATAAAATATTGGTCTATGGAGCCGTCTCAAGATTTGAAGGACAGGTATCTGTATTTAATTATCCGCTGAAGCAGGAGGAACGTTCATCTAATTACCGTGATCTTTTTCCCGAACCACCCAAAGAAGATGAAGTATTGAATTGTGCAGATGCGGGCGTGATAGGTGTACTGCCCGGTATTATTGGCACCATGCAGGCCAGTGAAACGATTAAATTAATTACAGGCCAGGGTAACCCATTGGTCAATCAGTTGTTGACTTTTAATGCAATGACCAATCAATTTTTTACAATGAAAGTTGCTGCGAAAAAAGAAACGGTCTCATTAATACCTGATACTGCAGCAGCATTTCAGGCAACTGATTATGCATGGCTTTGTGGAGCTTCATTTCAAGTGAGTGAAATTGATGCGCACACATTCGATGGGTTAATTGGGCAGCATCATATAGATGTGGTAGATGTTCGCGAACCGGATGAAATACCCCTGGTAAGCGAATTTCAACACCTCCGGATTCCATTGACGCAGATCGCAACAGCATCTGAACAACTGAAAAGTGACACAGTTGTTGTATTTTGTCAGTCTGGAAAAAGAAGCAGGCAGGCTGCAAAGCTGTTGTCGGAGCAGTTTGGTACTACCAAAAGCATACATAGTTTGCAGGGCGGAATTCTGGCATGGAAGACATTTTGTCAAACAAAATGATATGAAAGAAGGGAAACTTAAAAATATATTTGTTCAGGGTAGTATCACTGCATCATTTATTGCAGACAGTATCCAGAAACACAGTTCCAAAACAGGAATAGGCGGGCATAGTATTTTTCTTGGTCAGGTACGTACCGATGAAATCAATGGAAAAAAAGTTGCAGCTATTGAGTATACGTCGTATGAAGAAATGGCGTTGCAAAAAATGCATGAGATCAGGGAAGCAATTTTCGTGAAGTATGAATTAACCTGTATGCATGTTTATCACAGCCTGGGCAAAGTACCGGCAGGGGAGATCTGTTTGTTTGTCTTTACATCATCACCCCATCGTAAAGCCGCCATTGAAGCCTGTTCTGAACTGGTAGAAAAAATCAAGGCCGAACTTCCTGTATGGGGTGCTGAACTGTTTGAAGACAATAGCCATCAGTGGAAAGTGAATCAATAATTATGGTTGATATAACATCAAAATCAAATACCCTTCGGGAAGCCATTGCAACGGCAACAGTTACTGTATCTAAACAGGAAACAATAGATGCTATTCGTAACAAACAGGTGCCCAAAGGCGATGTGTTCGAATTTTCACGTGCTGCAGGGTTACTGGCCATCAAAAAAACAAGTGATCTAATTCCCGATTGTCATCCTTTACCCATTGAATTCGCCGCTATCAAACATGAAATAAATGGACTGAATATTTTAGTTACGGTTGAAGTGCATACGATTTACAAAACAGGTGTAGAAGTGGAAGCCATGCATGGTGCATCTGTTACGGCATTAACAATGTATGATATGCTGAAGCCATTGGATAAGGCTGTTGAAATATCAAACATCAGGCTGGAACAAAAAAAAGGAGGAAAGACAGATCAATTATCTGTGAATACAGGTGAATTATCATGTGCGGTAATTGTTTGTTCTGATACTGTATCTGCCGGAGATAAAGAAGATGTTTCAGGTAAGGTCATCATCCAGAAAATGGAGCAACTGGGTGTAAAAGTGGTGGCTTACCAGGTAGTTCCTGATGATATTCAACAGATACAAGATCAGTTGAAAACCTATGTTGACAAGGGTTGTCAGCTTGTATTGTTTACAGGCGGAACGGGTTTGTCGCCACGAGATGTAACACCCGAAGCCATTGAACCTTTACTCGACAGGATTGTTCCAGGTATCATGGAAACAGCAAGAAATTATGGACAGCAACGTACACCCTATGCCATGTTATCAAGAGGCGTGGCAGGTTATGTGAAGAACACACTGGTGATTGCATTGCCGGGGTCTGTAAAAGGCGTAAAAGAAACCATGAATGCTTTATTTCCGCATGTGCTTCATTTGTTCAAAGTGGCCAAAGGCGAGCGGCATGAATAATTCCTGCAAGCGGAAAACCCCGGCCTGTCCGAAATGGGTAGTTTTAAAAAGCAGTTGACCGATTTTTGATCATTTGCTTTCTGTTTTTCTCAGATAATACTTAGTTTACAATTCACATAAATCCCTCTCTTATATGCCGAAGTATAATTTTACCGTCAACAATAAACAGGTATCTGTTGAAGCTGATGCCGATACCCCTTTGCTTTGGGTGTTACGCGACCAGTTAAACCTGGTGGGTACCAAATATGGTTGTGGGGTGGCACAATGTGGAGCCTGCACCATTCATTACAATGGAAGTCCGGTACGTTCATGTCAGTTTCCTGTTTCAGCAGTAGGTACAGGGAAAGTTGGAACCATTGAGGGATTAAGTGAGAAAGGAGATCACCCGGTACAACAGGCATGGATAGAAATGGATGTAGCACAATGTGGTTATTGCCAGTCTGGCCAGATCATGGCGGCAGTAGCCCTGCTGAAAAAGAACCCGAAGCCCACCGATGAAGAAATTGATTCAACTATTACCAATATCTGCCGTTGCGGAACCAATGTTCGTATACGTAAAGCCATTCACCTGGCTGCATCAAAAGGAGGTAAATTATGAGTATACCATCAGTATCAAGAAGAAACTTTCTGAGGGTCAGCATGATTGCCGGTGGTGGTATGCTGGTTGGTTTTTCAACATTGGGTAATGATGAAAAACAGGAATTAGATGGAACGCCATTTTCCCCCAATGCATACATCAAAATTTCACCTGATGGAACCATCACGATGATGTCGCCCAACCCCGAAATTGGTCAGGGCGTAAAAACATCTCTTGTAATGCTCATTGCTGAAGAGATGAATGTTGACTGGCAAAAAATACGGGTGGAAACAGCACCACTCGATGCAAAGTATGGCAGCCAGACAACAGGAGGTAGCGGCGCCATCAGAAGTCGTTATACAAAACTCAGACAGGCGGGCGCTACAGCGAGGGTATTATTGATAGCTGCTGCTGCCGATACATGGGGTGTGGCTTCCGCTGATTGTTATGCAGAAAACGGTTCTGTGATTCATCGAACATCGGGTAAAAAGCTTTCTTTTGGAGAACTGGCAACCAAAGCGGCCTCAATGCCCGTGCCAGCCAATATTCCTTTAAAAGATCCCAAAGAATTCAAGATTATAGGAACCCGTATAAAAGATGTAGATGCGCAAGCCATCGTAACAGGAAAGCCATTATTTGGTATTGATACGAGAAGAGAAGGAATGTTATTTGCTGTTGTGGCACGTCCACCCGCTCACGGAAAAAAACTACAGTCATTTGATGATAGTGCAACATTGAAAGTAAGCGGTGTAAAAAAAGTAGTACAGGTAAAAAGCAGTGTAGCGGTTTTGGCAACTTCAACCTGGGCGGCTATCAAAGGAAGGGCGGCATTAAAAATAAACTGGGAAGATGCGTCGAAACTGGAAAGTACAGCCGATCATGAAAAGGCCTTTAAAGAGTTGTTGAGTAAGCCTGCAGCAACACCCAACCGTAATGATGGAGATGTAGATGCTGCGATGTCATCAGCAACAAAACTGCTCGATGTATATTATGAAGTGCCTGTATTATCACATGCACAAATGGAGCCCCTGAATTTTTACGCAGATGTGCGCGACGGAAAAGCTGAACTATACGGCCCCACACAAGTGCCACAAAATCTTGTTGCTACTGTTGCGCGGGAACTGAATATTCCTGCGGCGAATATTTCATTGGGATTACCCAGACAGGGTGGAGGATTCGGAAGAAAATTACGTCCCGATAACGGAGTAGAAGCCGCATTAATATCACAAGCTGCTCAATGCCCTGTACAGGTTCAATGGACACGTGAAGATGATATGCAGAACGATTTTTATCGTGCAAGTGGTATGTTCCGTTTTAAAGCAGCGATTAAAGATGGTAACCTGGAAGCATGGCAGCAGTCATTTGCATGCCTGAGTAATGGAAGAAGTCCGGATACATACCCAGCAGGTGCATTGAAAAATCTGCGTATTGAAAGTCATAGTTTGCCTACCAATATTCCAACAGGTCCATGGCGTGCCCCCACACATAATGTACAGGCATTTGCCAACGAATGTTTTATGGATGAAGTAGCAACAGAACTGAAAAAAGATCCTGTTGCATTACGTCTCGAATTATTGAAAAAAGCAAAAGAACAACCGGTTGGCAGACTGGCTTATGAACCTGATAAATTTATCAGTGTCATAGAGCTCGTGGCTAAAATCAGTAATTGGGGTAAGTCATCGCCCAACACTTACCGTGGATTTTCAACATGGTTTTCTTTTAATAGTTATGTGGCACAGGTAGTAGAATTGAAGATGGAAAAAGGGAAACCTAAGATAACCAAAGTGTATTGTGCGGTACATTGCGGAAAAGTAGTGAACCTGAGTGGTGCCGAAAACCAGGTACAGGGTGCAGTAGTAGATGGACTGGGGCATGCTATGTACACCAAACTTACATTCAAAGATGGGGCAGCCGTACAAACCAATTTCGGCCCTTATAATTTTGTAAAAATGCGCAGTACTCCATTGGATGTGGAAGTGGCGTTTGTGCCTTCTGAAGAAAACCCGACTGGATTAGGAGAACCAGGATTACCGCCTATTGCACCCGCATTGGCCAATGCCCTGTTTGCTGCAACTGGTAAACGGTTCAGAAAAATGCCATTTGCAGATGATATACAGTTTGCTTAAAAAAATGCCACTGAGGACACAACATTATTTAGTGTCTTTCTGTGTCCTCAGTGGCAATAAATGATAGTTAATATGGGTTGAGTTTTACAAAAAGTCAAAAATTGTCAACTTGCTTATTTTGCTCCAAACACTTTCTTCAGAATTTCACTTGTTCTTGCCAACGGATTTTTCCTGATTTCTTTTTCTTCCAGCGCTATCTGATAAAAAATACCACTCATAGCTCGTTCTGTTACATAAGCTGATAAATCGGGGTTCAGTTTCTGACGTACCAACGGAAGTTTATTATAACTGGTCACCAGACTGTTCCAGTGCTTGGTAGCATCTACTTTTTGTAAAGAGGCTTCAATCACCGGGCGAAAAGCTTCAGTAAGCGGGTCGGTCGTTTTATTTTTCAGGTAAGCGGTGGCTGCGGTATCTGCTCCTTTTAATATACCCACAGCATCCTGCACGCTCATTTGTTTAATGGCATTGGTAAAAATGGGGGCTGCACTTTTACAGGCATCTTCTGCTGCACGGTTCATACTGAGAATGGCTTCATCAACCTGTTTACCCAGTCCTACACTACGCAAAGTTTTTTCTACTTTCTGTGCTTCGGGGGGCAGTAATATTTTTAAAGCGGCGTTGGCAAAAAAACCATCAGTTTGAGATAAAAGATTCGATCCTTTGAGTGAACCCTGCACCAATGCTTCTTTTAAACCGGCTACAATATCGTCATTGGCCAGACCTGTCTGGTTACCGGACACAGCATTTTTAGCTTTATTCAATAATCCTCCCAGACCCTGGGCATCAGTGTTAAGTTGAAGAACAATCAAAACAAGAAGGGTAACGATTCTTTTCATACTGCTTTTTTATAACCTGTTCAAAAATGATACCAAATCAGTTGAATCAAAAATATATTGTTCTGCCAGATAAAGATGTGAAGGATACCTTATAAATCATCTACGAAGGGTTAAAATAGGACGGGCGGTTGTCGGGAAACACAATTAGCACTTATCTTGTAGTCATAAAATATTACGCATGAAACAACTGTTTACCCTTGTATTTCTTTCTTTTTTGGTACTTACCGCTATTAATGGAGAGGCGCAAACCAGCACATTTATACTGATGCGTCATGCCGAAAAAGATACCAGTACACAAGGTTCAACAATGATGCAGGCCGATCCTAAACTGAGTGCAGCAGGAGAGACCCGGGCCGCACGAATTCCGGAAGTATTGAAAGCCTTTTCACCTGATGCCATTTATTCCACCAATTTTATCAGAACCAAATCAACCGTAACACCACTTTCCAAAAAAGCCGGTAAGGAAATACAGGTCTATGATCACCGTAACCTGAAAGGATTTGCTGAAGAACTCCTTAAAATGGAAGGAAAAACAGTTGTAGTGGCAGGGCATTCCAATTCAACCCCCATGCTGGTTAATTTATTGCTCAAAGAAAACAAGTTCCCCAATCTCGATGAATCGGTATATGATACCTATTGGATTGTAACCGTAAAAGACGGCAAGGCAGAAGCCAGACAGATGAAGTATTA
>DPWF01000121.1:0-6923 GCA_003526435.1 Chitinophagaceae bacterium
TCGTTATCGAGATAAACTGCCGTGATGATTTTATTGGCATCAAACTTTTCAATCAAGGCCATTTTCTCCGGCTCAAAACGTTGGGTCATTTCGGTATCAGTGAGTTCATACGTTCCGTCATGATAAATAACCAGTAGTTTTTCATCCTCAAAACTTCCTAAGTACTGTCCTTTTTCTTCGGTGTTCAGTCGGCCAAACTTATCATCGAACCAAAGTTTACGGCCAGCCAGTGTGCTCCTTCCTGCTTCTTTCAGCTTTACGGCTTTAATGGGGTATTTTGTAACCTGGTTACCCATGCTACTTCTTCCCTTGATTTCCAGTTCTTCAAAATAAAAATCAAGCTCTTTGATCCGCGCCGTGCAATTGGGACTCAACACAATCTTTACCACTTCCGCCTCCCCATTCAGATTAGCGGTAAAATAATGCACTTTGCTTTTATCAGAGCCTTTGGTAAGATCATATTCTTTCTCTCTCGTAATACCCGTTACATTAAAACGTTTGGCATAACTGGTACCGCTGGCACCATCGAGGTAGATCATATTATAGGTGGTACGCTCATCATTTTTCTGGAACACAGCAGCGTGCAAAATATCTTTCCCTATAAATACTTTATCCGAAACTTTCACCACTTTCATGGTACCCGACCTGGTAAACGCAATAATATCATCGTAATCGGAGCAATCACAGAGAAATTCATCTTTCTTCAGACCCGTACCAATAAATCCTTCTGAACGATTGATGTATAATTTTGTATTCGCAATGGCTACCTGTTTTACCTGTATGGTATCAAATTCTTTGATCTCTGTTTTGCGTTCTCTCCCTTTACCATATTTTTTCAGCAGGTTTTCAAAATAAGCCACTGCAAAATCAGTAAGATGTTCCAGGTCGTATTGTACCTGTTTGATATCTGCCTCTATCGATTTTATCTGCTCATTCAACTCATTGATATCGAGTCGGTAAATTCTTCTTACGGGCTTCTCAGTTAGTTTAAGAATATCTTCCCTTTCAATGGCTCTTTTCAGTTTTTTCTTGAAAGGTGTAAAGGCTTTGTCAATGGCTTCAATTACCGCATCCCATGTAGCGTGCTTTTGCTCGAGTTCCTTATATATTTTTTCTTCAAAGAATATTTTCTCAAGTGATGTGTAGTGCCATTTGTCTTCCAGTTCACCCAGTTTAATCTCCAGTTCTCTTTTAAGTAATTCCCTGGTATTATCGGCAGATACTTTCAGCAGCTCATGTACACCCATAAACTGTGGTTTATGATCCACAATAACACAGGCATTGGGAGAAATACTTACTTCACAATCGGTGAATGCATACAAGGCATCAATTGTAATATCTGGTGAAATACCGGCAGCCAGGTCAATATGTATTTCCACATCTTTGGCCGTAACATCCGTTACTTTTTTGATTTTGATCTTTCCCTGATCATTTGCCTTGGTAATACTTTCCATTAACTGGGTAGTTGTTACCCCATAAGGCACATCTTTTATGATCAGTGTTTTCTTGTCGAGCTCTTCAATATGTGCCCTTACCCTTACTTTACCTCCTCTTTTCCCTTCGTTATAATTTGCCACATCAATCATACCCCCTGTTTGAAAGTCAGGAAATATTTCAAAGCGTTTGCCTTTGAGATATTTGATCGATGCATCAATAAGTTCACAGAAATTATGTGGCAATAATTTGGTTGATAACCCTACCGCAATACCATCTGCACCCTGAGCCAGCAACAGAGGAAATTTCATGGGCAATGTTACCGGCTCATTTTTCCTGCCGTCATAACTCAACTGCCATATTGTGGTTTTGGGATTGAACGCCACATCCAGTGCAAACTTCGATAAACGTGCTTCAATATACCTTGAAGCTGCCGCTTCATCTCCGGTTCTTACATCACCCCAGTTACCCTGGGTTTCAATGAGCAAATCTTTTTGCCCGAGATTTACCAGGGCATCACCAATACTTGCATCACCATGCGGATGGTATTGCATGCTCTGACCAATGATATTGGCTACTTTATTAAAACGGCCATCATCCATTTCCTTCATGGCATGCAAAATCCTGCGCTGTACAGGTTTTAAACCGTCTTCAATAGCCGGAATGGCACGTTCCAGTATTACATAAGAGGCATAATCAAGAAACCAGTTACGGTATTGCCCCTGTACGCCTGTTTCATTTTCAAAAACCCTGTTTGGTTGTTTTTCTTTCGCCATGTCTACTTCATTTGTGATCGCTACTGAGTTAGTCTGAAAGTATCGTCTTTTGCATCTTCAAGACCATTCAGTTCAAACACGATGATATCTGTATCTGCTATTACTTCATGCCAGGCCCATGGTTGAATTTTTACCATGACCGGCGCTTTTACTTTTATGCTTCCCTTGTTATCGCTTCGTACATCCAGCCAGTTCACCGTTGCTTCACCCTGCATGATGATGATCTGCTCTGGATTTTTATGAACCGCTGTACCCTTATGGTAATGTCTGCCACTGGCACTACCTGCTTTCCGGTATGCAATGATGAATTGTCCTGTTCTGTCGGTATCAAAAAAATGGGTAGCTCCTCTTTCATCTTCTGCCACCTGTTGTACCTGGATCACTTCTACCATACAAAATCTTTTATGCTGTTTCTGCTACTGCGGCTTGTGATGCAGATGCTGTTTTTACTGTCATCTCTTTCCATCCCCTGTTCCAGTCTCCCCCGGTTTCCAGTCTTCCCGCAGCTACCAGTTCTCTGATGCGCCAAACCAGAAACACGTCACCGGTTTTTACTTTCATTTTAGAAAGGGTATTGGTAATTACTTTATTCAGTTTCTGTGCTTCACCGGTAATATGGGTAAGGATGTCTTTATCAAAGAAATCCGCTTCTTTTCCTGTGATTTTTTTTCCTCCCTCCAGGTAACGCACCAAAGCACCATCCTGACAAAGTTTTTTCCATTCATCGGGATCTACTTCAAATTCACTGGGTGTAATAGGGCGTGCCAGTTTTTTGGCTTTCAAAAATTCTTTTGGCTGAATTTCGTGGAGATAAGAAGGATAAAAAATCTGTCCCTTTTCATTGATAAAAGGCAGGTTATTCAGGTACAATACCTGCACCCGTCCCTGGTACTCTTTTAACTGACTCATGAGCCAATAATAACCACATACATCATGGGCATTCTGAGCCATCCATATCCACACTTCTGTTTCCGGTTCTTCATCGAGTTGTTTGAGTAACTGATGAACCGTAAGTTTATCATCTACAATATTAATCTGTTCCGTGTAAGGAGAGTATTCCAGCAGGTTTTTCCACCAGTCGCGTCGGGTCTGGTAACCGTCTGTTTCATAGATATCTCCCAACGGGCCTACAGCATAATCATCTTTTATTTCTACAATACTGCCCTGCAGGCTTTCATCCAGTTCAATGGCCTGTTGTAAGGCTGCTACATTTGCTGTTTCAAAAACTATATGAATCATCTTTTCTTTTTCTTACTTGAGTTAATAATCAGTCAACCAGATCCAGTTCTACTTTGAGGTTATTAATAATGAATTCCTGCCGCTCCATCGTATTCTTTCCCATATAATATTCAAGCAGTTGCTGGATATGATCGCCCTGTTCAAGAATAACCGGTTGTACACGCATTTCTTCGCCAATAAAACGACCAAATTCTTCGGGTGAAATTTCACCCAACCCTTTGAATCGGGTTATCTCAGGTTTGCTACCCAGTTTGGCCACCGCTGCCTGTTTTTCTGTTTCATCGTAACAATAAATAGTTTCCTGTTTATTTCTTACCCTGAATAAAGGTGTTTCGAGAATGTACACATGACCCCGTTTTACCAGATCGGGGAAGAACT
This sequence comes from Chitinophagaceae bacterium, assembly GCA_003526435.1. Lineage (GTDB taxonomy): Bacteria > Bacteroidota > Bacteroidia > Chitinophagales > Chitinophagaceae > Sediminibacterium. The sequence continues at coordinate 3,828 of DPWF01000121.1, forward strand.
GCAGGAAGAAAGTCATCATCAGTAAACGGATATGCATACCATCCACATCCGCATCCGTTGCAATGACGATATTGTTATACCTCAGCCCTTCCATTCCGTCTTCAATATTCAGCGCATGTTGCAGAAGATTAAACTCTTCATTTTCATATACCACTTTTTTGGTAAGGCCATATGCATTCAATGGCTTACCCCTCAGGCTGAATACAGCCTGTGTATCTACATTTCTGGATTTGGTAATACTTCCGCTTGCACTATCACCTTCGGTTATAAAGATGGTGGAATTTTTCTGCAGGGCTATAAATTCTTCTTTATTCTTGGCAGGCAGGTCATCATTTAAATGCACCCTGCAGTCGCGTAATTTTTTATTGTGAAGATTCGCTTTCTTGGCCCTTTCATTGGCCAGCTTTTTAATACCAGCCAGTTCCTTCCTCTCCCGTTCACTCTGCTCAATACGTTTACGCAATGCATCAGACACGGCAGGATTTCTGTGCAAATAATTATCCAGTTCTTTCGCAAGAAATTCTTCCACAAATTTCTTCATGGTAGGACCACCTTCATAAACATTCTGTGAACCCAGTTTTGTTTTGGTCTGGCTCTCAAATACCGGTTCCTGTACTCGAACAGAAATAGCGGCTACAATACTTCCACGGATATCTGCAGCGTCGTAATCTTTTTTATAATAATCGCGTATAACTTTAATATACGCTTCCCTGAATGCCTGTTGGTGGGTACCACCCTGTGTAGTGTACTGACCATTTACAAAAGAAAAAATATCTTCCCCATAATCGTTGTTATGAGATAGGGCCACTTCAATATCTTCTCCTTTCAAATGAATGATTGGATAACGAAGTTCATCAGCATTGGTTTTGCGTTCCAGCAAATCGAGCAACCCATTTTTACTGACATATTTTTTTCCGTTGAAATGAATCGACAAACCTGCATTCAGGTAACAATAATTCCATAGCTGGCTGTCGAGGTATTCATGGATAAAGTGAAAGTTGCGAAATACTGTTTCATCCGGAACAAAACTTACCAAGGTTCCATTTGATTCTGTTGTTTTCTGCTCTTTATGATCTTTTACGAGCACTCCTCTTTCAAACTCGGCAGTTTTTTCTTTCCCGTCTCTGTGAGAAGTAACTTTAAAATACTGGCTGAGTGCATTCACTGCTTTGGTACCCACACCATTCAAACCCACGCTTTTCTGGAATGCCTTGCTATCGTATTTGGCGCCGGTGTTGATTTTACTTACCACATCCACCACTTTACCGAGTGGAATACCACGTCCGTAGTCACGAATGGTAACCTGCTTTCCTTCAATGGCAATCTCCACCTGTTTTCCAAAGCCCATGGTATGTTCATCGATACAGTTATCAAGTACTTCCTTGATCAGTACATATATACCATCGTCGGTTGCGGAACCATCTCCCAATTTTCCGATATACATGCCCGGGCGTAGTCGGATATGTTCGCGCCAGTCGAGCGACCGTATGGAATCTTCATTATACTCGTTCAAATTCTTCTGTTCAGCCATTTGCAATCTATTTAGTCAGTCACTGCACCATCCCGTAAAAGGACAGGCCTATTCTCAACCCGCAAATCTAACCACCTCAACTCCCGGTACAATTTTACTTTTCTACAAATAGGCTTTTGATGTGGATAAAAGAGTAAAAAATGTTGATTTACCCGTCTTTATTGTCCAGGCCCCTACCTTTACAGCATCAAACAGCCCGAAAAATACCTTTTAGAGAACCTTGACCAGATTGCTGCCCTGGCATTGGAGAGAGAATCAGAAAACGACCATTTTGCAAGGAAAATAAAGGAAATGGATGCCGTTTGGGTCGACAGCCTGGTTCAACAACTGAATAATGAGATCTCCCCAAAAATAGATTGCACGAAATGTGGTAACTGCTGCAAAACTTTAATGATTAATGTTAGCGAACAGGAAGCCGATCATTTGAGCCAACATCTTCAATTAAACAGAACTGATTTCGATGAACAATACCTGGAAAAAGGCAGCAATGGCATGATGCTGATGAATAGTATCCCCTGTTCTTTCTTAAGCAATAACAAGTGCAACGTTTACGAATACAGGTTTGAAGGCTGTCGTGAATTTCCAGCCATGCATTTACCCGGGTTCAGCAAGAGATTATTTACTACCCTCATGCACTACGGCCGCTGCCCCATCATTTTCAATATTGTGGAGGAAATGAAAGAGCAGATTTCGGATGTCTGACGTCGGATTTTCGACTTTTGATTTAGAATTGCTCCATTTATTTCATCTTTACCTCATATCTCTCAAATCGAAAAATCAAAGATCGAAAAATCAAACCTCCTTCCTTATGCTTGCTTTTGGAATAGACCTACTGCTTCGTCAACAACCTTCCTGGAAAGAATTAAGGATTGGCATGGTTACCAATGAAGCAGCAACAACCTGTTTATTAGAACCATCAAGACAGGCTTTACTGAAAGCAGGATTTAATATTCAATTGATTTTTTCACCCGAGCATGGACTGGATGTTCGTGGCGCAGATGGTCATCCTATAAAAGACGGGAATGATGTACTTACCGGCTTACCTGTGATCAGTTTATATGGTGAAAGACTGGCACCAACTGCTGCACATCTTTCAGCTATCGACCTGCTGCTTTTTGATGTACCTGATATTGGCAGCCGGTTTTATACCTATCTGTGGACACTCAGCTATATGATTGAAACAGCGGCAGCATGCAATAAAAAACTGGTTATCCTTGATCGCCCCAACCCTGTTTCTGGTAACATGCAATTGTGTGAGGGACCAATGTTAGATGAAGCCAACAGTTCGTTCATAGGAAGATGGGCGATGCCTGTTAGACATAGTTGTACCCTGGGAGAACTTGCGCTTTATTTTAATCATGCGAGAAATATTGGCGCAGAGATTGAAGTAATTAAATGTGAACACTGGCGAAGAGACATGTTTCAGCCAGACTGGGGTATTCCCTTTGTACCCACATCTCCGGCCATACAAAGTTTTCAATCGATGTTATTGTACCCGGGAATCTGTTTACTGGAAGCCACCAATATCAGCGAAGGACGCAGCACTGCTTTTAGTTTTGAATCTG
>DPWF01000121.1:6939-9398 GCA_003526435.1 Chitinophagaceae bacterium
CATAGGAGCCCCATGGTTGCATGCAGATGTATTGGCAGATATGCTCAACAATATGTCGGGTGGCGAAATGACAGCCTCAGCCATTCAATTCACTCCAACACACAGTAAGTTCGAGAAAGAGGTATGTAATGCGGTACATATGAAAGTAGACGACCGCTCCTGTTTTAATTCGGTAATGAATGGAATGATATTGATTAAACTAATCAAAAGCCTGCATCCTTCACGATTTGAATGGGCCACTTATCCAACCAGTGTAAATCCATCAGGTAAAAGACATCTCGATAAATTACTGGGCATTACCAACAGTGAAGCGATATTCGATCTCCCCATTCCTGCTTTTATGGCCGCCATTACAAAATACTGCAGGTGTAAAGAATGGGAGGAGGACGTGAGGACTTATTTATTATATTGATGGTTGGGGTTAGGAGTTAGGAGTTAGAGGTTAGGGGTTAGGGTTATTTATAGACTTATATAAACAGCGATCACTAATCCCTAACCTCTAACCTCTAACTCCTAACTCCTAATCCCTACCCCCATACAAATCCCTGATCACCACACTAGCCGCTACACATCCAAAAATGGCAGGCATATAACTGATGGTTCCGATGATGGACTTTTTGGGGTATGCTTTTTCTGTTTCAATGATACGGCTCTGGTCTACTTTCTCTGCACTAAAAACAACTTGTAATCCTTTGTAGATACCTAATTCGTGTAATCTTTTGCGTACATACCTGGCAAGATTGCATTGATGTGTTTTGGAAATATCTGTTACCACTACTTTTGACGGATCTACTTTCCCCCCTGCTCCCAGCGAACTTACCATCGGTATTTTTCTGTCGATACAGGCTTTTATAAAATATACTTTGGGTGAAAGGGTATCAATACAATCTACTGCATAATCAAATCTGCCCTGATCCAGTATTTCATTGGTGCGTTCGTCGCGGATAAATTCAGTAAGAACAGTCAGATCAAGATCGGGATTGATGTCTTTCAATCTTTCTGCCATAACTTCTGCTTTCAGTTTTCCTGCTTTTGAATGCAGTGCAGGAATCTGGCGGTTGCAATTACTCAGATCAACCGTATCAGCGTCTACAATGGTCATCTTACCCACACCGGCTCGGGCAATCATTTCTGCACAGATACCCCCTACACCACCCAAACCTACTACCAGCACATTTTTGGACATGAGTTTTTCAATCGGTTCATCACCCAATAAGAGCTGGGTTCGGCTCATCCAGTATGGAATCATCTTTGATTTTTTGATTTGGTGATCTTTGATTTCTGATTTGCTTACCTTTCTATCCAGATATTTAATGTACAAAAATGTAGTTCCTATGCGATTTTATAAAATAATTATTGTGTTCAGTGTTGTGCTGATATCATTGAACAGTTTTGCCCAGACCTCACCTGTAAAAGTATTGGAAGCAGGCAGGCGCGTAAGTTTCCGGGGACTCAGCGTGGTAAACGACAGGGTATTCTGGGCTAGTGGCAGCAATGGAACAGTGGTAAGATCACTCGATGGTGGTAATACACTGGAACCGATTACCGTTCTGGGTTATGAAAAAAGAGATTTCAGGGATATTGAAGCCATTGATGCGCAAACAGCAGTTATCATGGCCATTGCTGAACCGGCTGTTATTCTTAAAACAAAAGATGGGGGAAAAAGCTGGGCCAAAGTATTTGAAGATACAACCAAAGGAATGTTTCTTGACGCAATGGATTTGTATATCGACTCTGCACAGATCAAAAAAAATCAGGGAACCAGCAAAGCTCCTACTCATACGATGATTGTTGTAGGAGATCCCATCCATGGAAAATTATTTGTGGCCATGTCTTTCGATGCAGGCGACAACTGGCAGGTGATGCCAGCACTTGAATCCAAAGATGATGTAAGACTGGTGCCGGATACTGAAGCCATGTTTGCTTCGAGTGGCACCAATGTTAAACTTACTGCAATGGGTAATTATTCGCCGGCATTGGTAGCAACAGGCGGAACCAAAGCCCGGCTGAAAGATTTATCGCTACACAATATCAACGATTCTTTGCCCATCATGCAGGGCGGCACTTCCACAGGAGCCAATTCTATTGATGTGTATAATAAAAACAGGTCTGCTGTAATTGTAGGTGGCGATTTTGCCAAAGACAGTATTGGTTCCAATAATTGCGTACTCGTTTCTTTTGAAACCGGTAAACCTGTGTATTCGTTACCAGAAACAATGCCACACGGATTCAGGTCATGTGTTATTTATCTTGATGCAAACAACCTCGTAGCCTGTGGCACTTCGGGTATTGATATTTCTAAAGACGCGGGAAAAAACTGGCAACTTATTTCCAAAGAAAGTTTTCATGTTGTACAAAAAGCGAGGAACGGCAAAGCCATTTACATGGCAGGTGGTGGTGGCCGCATTGCTCAACTAATACTACCGTGAATAAATCTTCTGTGTTCTTCTGTGTATTCA
>DPWF01000121.1:9427-10025 GCA_003526435.1 Chitinophagaceae bacterium
TGAATACACAGAAGAACACAGAAGGCTTTTGAAATGTTAAAAAAATCACTGATCTATTCGTTCTTTAAACCTCTAACTGTGGCTGTGGTCTTATTATCATTAAACCACTGAAACATGAAAAAGACCATTCTCATTTGCCTTGGCAGTTTCTTCTTTATTACCTTAATCAATACTGAAACAATTGCACAGGATAACACAACAGCCCGACAAAAAATCCGTCATCGTGCCGACAGTCTGAGCCCTGAGCAAAAAGCAAAACTCGCTGAATTCAGAAAAGACCGTGGGCAACGTATGTCTCCTGAAAAAAGAAAGGAGCTGAAAGCCCGTTACGACAGCCTTTCCCCTGAACAGAAAAAAGAGCAACGTGAAAAAATGCGCAAGCGTTTTGATGAGTTATCACCTGAGCAGAAAGCACAGATGAAAGAAAGTATGAAACATCGTGCAGACAGTTTATCACCCCGCGAAAAGAAAGCGTTCAAACGCCGGATCAGGGAGGTAAAAAAAGATACGGAATAAGGTTATCGGATAGATGGAGGGGGTACTGAAAAGTACCCCTTATTTTTTAAAGGCAAAATACACGGCACCAAGTATAAATAAA
>DPWF01000368.1:0-1414 GCA_003526435.1 Chitinophagaceae bacterium
AGAAAAAGATTCTGACGCATATCTTTCATAGCCTGTTCACCCGATTCATTTCTGGCAGACATTAATACTGTATACTTCTTCCCTTCGTGCAGGTAGGGAATGGCTACATAATACACTTTGCCGATAATAAACTCTACCCGCACATTTTGCGCCATCTGGTTTGCAAAACCCATCGGCAGTACAATTCCCTGCTTTTTTAATGAATCGCTGTTGGGTAGGTCGTCGAAAAAATATTCGCGTTCATCGGGCAGGCGTTGTAAATGTTTCTCCCTGATTTCATTGTACACTGCGGCACTTAGTGTTTCTTCTTCATAATGTGCCTGTGCAGCAATACTTCCCCTCACAGATAAGCGATGAAAAAATTCTTTCTCAACAGATTTACTGCTAAAATGATAAATGAAAATACTCAGCATCAGGATAATGCCACCTGTGAGTATAGTAAAAAGGGTGGTGATCTTGTTACGGATATTCATCAGAAACCCTCCTTCATCATATAACCCATACCGATCATCGTATGAATGAGTTTGGTGTCGCGGCTCTTATCTATTTTCTTTCGCAGGTAGTTTACATACACATCAACTACATTGGTACCAAGGTTAAAATCAATGTCCCATACATTTTCCAGAATCTCCATACGGGATAACACCCGCGACTGGTTCTTCATAAAAAATTCCAGCAATTTATATTCAGTAGAGGTGAGTGAAATGATTTCATCATCGCGAAGGGCAATTTTGGCATCGGTATCCAGTTTCAGGTTGGCTATCTGCAATATATGCGACTCGCTCACCTGGGCTTTTCTGAATGTTCTTCTGCCCAATGCATTTACCCTGGCAATCAGTTCGTTTATTTTGAAAGGTTTTACCATATAATCATCTGCACCGCTGTCTAATCCGGTTACAATATTTTCTGTGCTGCCCAGAGCGGTTAACATTAAAACGGGCACATCCATTCCCATCGATCTTATTTCTTTACATATCTGTATCCCGTTCATACCCGGCAGCATGATGTCTAAAATAACGAGGTTAAACTGATGGTTTCGAATCATTTGCAGACCGGTATTACCATCCATTGCAACGCTCACTTCCAGCCCTTTTTCTTTGAGCCCTCGTTCAATCAGGGAGATTACAGCGGCCTCATCCTCTATCAGTAAAATCTTCATGTATCGTTATTTAATCATGCGCAATAAGGGTTCAAATCTTGCGACGATAACAAAAGATGCCCAAAAGGGTTTCCATTTTGGTTGTTTTTAACAAAAAATTTGCCGGAAATGGATTTTGTCATTCTTTTTTCAAATTATCCGGCCTGTCAGATAAAGGCTCATTTTTTATTATCTTGTCTGGATAAAACAACCAAAATGAGATATCCCTTACTACTGCTTTTGGTCACTTTTTCTTTGACCATTTCAACAACCCAT
>DPWF01000368.1:1425-5726 GCA_003526435.1 Chitinophagaceae bacterium
AGAAAAAACAATTGACTGCTGCTGATTATGGAAAATGGCAACAGATTGGTGGCACCGATTTGTCGCCCGATGGTAACTGGGTAGGCTACCAGATTTCTATACAGGAAGACAATGACACCCTCTTTATTGTAAACCGCAAAACAGATAAAGTATACAAACTGGAGTTTGCCACCAGTTTCGAATTTTCAGGCGATAACCAGTGGGTAGCTTACCGTATTGGTATTCCTTTTAAAGAAGCCGAAAAATTACGCGAACAGAGCCGGCCCATAGAATATAAAATGGGATTACTCAACCTTGCTACCGGTAAAAAAGAAATAGTGCAGAATATCAGTCGTTTTGGTTTTTCAAAAGACGGAAAATTTCTTGCGGTATACCTTGCCCCACCCAAAGAGCATAAAGACAAGGGTAGTGTGTTACTGGTTAAAAACCTGACCGATGGCACAACACATACCATTGGTAATGTAACTGAATATGCATTTAACAAGAAGGCAGATTATCTCTCTTATATAGTTGAATCGGCCAATACAGCCGGTAATGCAGTGGAATTGCTGAACCTGAAAAATTACAGTCTGAAAATCATCGCCAGCGACACATTGAAGTTCTCTAAACTCAACTGGCATCGTGAAGGTGATGGTTTTGCCTTCTTCAAAACTTTTAAAAACAAAGACTACGAAGAAGAAAGTGCTACTGTGCATGGTTATGTAAACCTGTACAATAACCCTTCACTGAAAACATTCGATCCGCAACAGACAGCCGCTTTCCCCAAAGACATGCGCGTACACAATGGAAGCATCCCCAGATTAAGTGATGATATGAGTGCACTCTTTTTTGGTATTAAAACCTGGACCGCCAAACCTAGAAAAGAAGAAAAGAAACCGGGCGATACTGCCAAACAGGCTCCTAAACCTGTGGCAAAGCCCGATGATAAATTAGCCGCAGTAGATATCTGGCACTGGAAAGATCCTGAGATTCAGCCCAGACAGAAAATTACTTTTGGACAGGATAAAGAAGCGAGTTATTTATCGGTATGGAATATTGGCAGCAACCAGTTCCTGCAACTGGCCAAAGAAAATACACCTGTTGCTTTGTTAAGCGGTAATCAGGCTTATGCCATCACTTCTACCAACCATAANNGGCATTCAAAGAAGACTACGCTGACTTCTACCTTGTTAACACTAAAACAGGTGAAGAGAAACTGTTGTATGAAAAAATGCTTTCCGGATTTTTTACCGGGCCGCAATCTTCACCTGATGGTAAATACCTGTATTTCTTCCGCGACAAGAACTGGTGGATCTACAATATTGCCACACAGCAAACCAGTAACCTCACTCAAAATATCAAAACCGCTTTCTGGAATACCAGAGATGACCATACAGCGAGTAAACCTCCGTTTGGCATGGGTGGCTGGTTAAAGGGCGACAAGGAAGTATTGCTCTATGATGAATACAATATCTGGGCACTGAACCCTGATGGCAGTGCTGCCAGAAAAATTACCAATGGTGAGAAAGATGAGATCACACACCGTGTTACCAGAACCGATTTCGAATATCCTTATCTCGATGACAGCAAGCCCATTTATATTTCTTTGTATGGAGATAAAACAAAGAAATTCGGTTATGCCAAACTGGAGAACAATACTGTTCAGCCGCTCATCTATGAAAATCTTTCTGTGGGCCGTATCACAAAAGCCACAGAAGCCAATAGCTTCAGTTTTGTAAAACAGGATTATAACCTGTCACCAGAATTATATGTGACAGATGATTTCAGTAACAATAAAAAAATTACCGGCACCAATCCGCAACAGAATGATTTTTACTGGGGTAAAAGTGAGCTGGTAAGTTTTACCAGTAAGAAAGGTAAAAAATTGCAGGGGGCATTGTTCTATCCTGCTAACTATGAGCCAGGTAAACAATACCCCATGATTGTTTATATCTATGAACTCTTATCGAATACGGTTCATGGTTATGTTACACCTTCCGAACGCAGTGCTTATAACACCACCAATTATACCAGCAATGGCTATTTTGTATTCAGACCCGATATTGTGTATGATACCAATGAACCCGGCATGAGTGCCGTTAACTGTGTAGTACCTGCAGTGGAAGAAGTGTTGAAATCGGGTATGATAGATAAAACCAAAGTAGGCTTGATGGGGCATAGCTGGGGTGCTTATCAGACTTCTTTCATCATTACACAAACCGATATTTTCAAAGCAGCCTGTGCAGGTGCTCCTTTAACAGACCTGATCAGTATGTCTTTGTCGATCTACTGGAACACCGGTACACCTGACCAGAAAATTTTTGAAACCAGTCAGGGTCGTTTTGATGGTCCCTGGTACGAGCGTACACAGGAGCATATCCGCAACTCTCCTATGTTTAATGCAGCAAAAATAAAAGCTCCTTTACTGGTTGCCTTTGGCGATAAAGACGGGGCTGTTGACTGGCATCAGGGTATTGAAATGTATGGTACCATGCGCAGGATGGAAAAACCACATGTAATGCTGGTGTATGCAGATGAAAACCATGGACTGGCCAAAAAAGAAAACCAGATTGATTACCAGAAACGCCAGCGCGAATGGTTTGAACATTATCTCCTGGGTAAACCTGCAGAGAAATGGATCATTGACGGCATCAGTTATATGGATAAAATGAAAGCAAGGGAAAAACCCGCCGCACAATAAGATTCAATAAAAAAACCTGCTCTTTGAAGCAGGTTTTTTTATATCAAATTGTTAACACCCTCCCTTTTGATCTCCCCTTCTCCCTGTTAATATACCCAGCACATTTACAAGCAATCTTTTGTAAGCCTATTTTGCACGGAGAAGGGGAGAAAGGGAGATCAGAAAGAATTGTGGATTTGCTCAATAACGAAGAAAGTGTAGAGCTTGCTCAGCTTAATTGGTATAATGGTTTATTTTAGTTGATCCTTTCAATCAATCATATGCAACCCATCAAAACAGCTATTTTATCGTTTGGCTTATCAGGCAAAGTATTTCATGCGCCTTTTATTCACCTGCATCCTGGCTTTGAACTCAAAGCTATCTGGGAAAGAACAAAATCGGAGTCAACGGCCGTTTATCCATATGTGCATATTGCCAGATCAATGGAAGAATTACTGGATGACGGGAGCATTGACCTCATCGTAGTAAATACACCTACCGGAACACATTTTGACTATGCAAAAAAAGCGCTGGAAGCCAATAAACATGTTATAGTAGAGAAGGCATTTACCACTACAGTAGATGAAGCTATTGAACTCGATCGTTTGGCAACAGAGAAGAACAGGTTGTTATCGGTATTTCAAAACCGCAGATGGGACAGTGATTTTCAGACCGTACAAAAAATAATCAGCGATGGTTTATTGGGTCCGGTACATGAAGCTGAATTTCATTTCGACCGGTATAAAGAAGAACTGAGTCCGAAACTGCATAAAGAAACAGCAGCGCCCGGAGCAGGTTTGTTATATGATCTTGGTCCACATTTAATTGATCAGGCTGTATGTCTGTTTGGTATGCCCGATGCAGTATTTGCTGATATAAGAACCTTACGTCGTTATTCACAGGTTGACGATTATATTGACCTGCTTTTGTATTATCCATCTACAAGGGTACGGTTAAAATCGAGCCTGTTGATAAAAGAGCCCATACCTTCTTTTATTGTTCATGGTTTATATGGTTCTTTTATTAAATCGAGAGCCGATATACAGGAAGCTGCACTGCTGGCAGGAGAAAAGCCTGACCAGCCTTACTGGGGCGAAGAGCCGGCGTCGGAAATGGGTTTGTTGAATACCAGGGTTCATGGCACAGAGGAGCGTAAAAAAATACCTGCCATTGCCGGTAATTATGGACATTATTATGCCGGCATATACGATGCACTTACAGGAAAGGGGCATAACCCTGTTTCAGCCAAAGATGGTATAAGGGTTATGCAGATATTGGAAGCCGCCAGAAAAAGTAACACTGAGAAAAAACTGATTGAACTAACACATGTTGCATAAATACCTTCTGCCGCTACAGGAAGTTTTTGAACAGGAAGCCGATCGGGAACAGGCTTTAAAAGCAAAAGCATATTTACTCAACCAGTTTGAACATTATGGTATTAAGACACCTGTTAGAAGATCGCTTTGTAAAATGTATTTCAGTGAACACCGGCTAACAGACATTCGTGAACTGACGACTATTACAAAAGCATGTTTTCAGCACGCTTACCGTGAGTTCCACCATGCAGGTATTGAGTTGTATGCTTTGCATAAAAAATTATGGAACAAACAAAGCATTGCGACCATCGAATTTGGTTTGCTTC
>DPWF01000368.1:5735-6063 GCA_003526435.1 Chitinophagaceae bacterium
ATCCGTATTTTAAACTTTATCCGGAAGAAATGCAGCCCGTTACACAACGATGGAATCTTTCTTCGAACATGTGGCTGCAAAGAAGCAGTATCATGTTTCAGAAGTTCAGAAAAAAAGATACCGATACTGTACTGCTGTCAAAATACATTAACCATTGCAGCGGGTCGAAAGAATTTTTTATTCAGAAAGCAATTGGGTGGGCGCTAAGGGAGTATGGAAAAACAAATCCTGGCTGGGTTAAACATTTTGTGGCTACTCATACACTACCACCATTGAGTAAAAGAGAAGCATTGAAAAATATCTAAAAAAAAAGCCGGATCAAATGATC
>DPWF01000274.1 GCA_003526435.1 Chitinophagaceae bacterium
ATGCCATTAAGTTTAGTCATAAAACAGGAACGATTGAATTGAATTCGGTGATGACAGGTGAGTATAGAAATTTTATTATCACCGACAAGGGAATTGGTATGGATACCAACAAAATATTGTTGATTAATGATGCAGTAAATCACTCCGTTAAAAGTTCAAAAGGAACAGGGCAGGAGAAGGGTAATGGTCTTGGGTTACTTCTCTGTAAGTCGTTTGTAACAATGATGAATGGTCGACTGGAAGTGAGTAGTCAACTACAACAGGGTACCAGCTTTACCGTTCAGTTGCCAAAGCATACAGCAACATCATGATGCTAATCGCCGAATCGTTTTAATAATTTTTTTTCAACCACCGATTCTATAAGGTTCTGACGATAAGAGGTGCTCACAGGTATCGCAGTCTTGTCGAGTAATAATATTTCGGCGTGGTTAACTGTACTTACCTGTAACAGGTTAACGATAAACTGGCGGTGTACTCTTCTGAAAATTTTTGCTGATAATTGTTTTTCAATATTCTTCAGGCTCACAAGTACCACAAATTTTTTCTGACCAACGGTATGGATTTTTGAAAAATCGCCCATGCTTTCTATATGGGTAATATCCTGGATATTCAGCTTGTTGTAATTATTGTTCTCTTTGATGAAGAAAAAATTTTCTGTTGAAACCTGACTGCCGATCTCGATCATTGGAGCGTCAGCTACTACTTTCTCACTGTAGAGTTTGGTGTTGCTCTTTATTTCAATATACTCAATCGCTTTATCAATTGCTTTTTGAACCCGCTCAAAACTGGCAGGTTTTACAATATAGTCAATGGCGTCGAGGTTATAACTTTCTGCTGCGTATTCAGGATAGGAGGATACGAAAATGAAAACAGGGGGTTTCGAGATGCCTTTTAATAAGTCGATACCATTTAAACGTGGCATGTCAATATCTGAAAAAACAATGTCAACCGATTTTTTTTTCAGAAAAGCGGCAGTTTCTTCTCCGTTTGAGCATTCGGCCAGTACGGTTAGGTCTTTTATTTTTGAGAGGTGTAAGGCGAGGGCATCTCTTTCAATCAGGTTGTCATCTGCAATAATAGCGGTATACATCGTGCTCCGGGGTGTTGAATAATGTTCATGTAAATATAGGAAGCCATAACTAGTTGATAGAAAAGAATTTTGATGTTTGTTACTACCATGGTTGGTCAAAAGCCGATACTTGATTTTGTGTAGGTAAGTTTTTTAGTCTACTGGAATGGCCGTTTAATCGATTTTATAGCTCCTGTTATCAAATGCACATTTTCCGTTAACATATATTGTAGACATTCACTTTGCGTAGTATAAATACTACGTGTTGCCATCATTGTAAACTACATATAGATTATTTCATTCTTTCTTGTGTTGTTTCTTTAATGGAGTACTCATCCGTATAACCAAAACTAACTGCTATGAAAATGCTTCAAAAGCGGTACGGCATTGTATTGCCTGTACTTTGTTTCTTTCTGTCTCTTTCTTTTTCCCTCCAGGCAAAAACTTATCAACCTAAAGAAGAGGTTGTATACAAAAACTGGGACAAGTTGGGTGAGTCCAGTAATCATATCGATGTATTTGCACGTGTTATCAAGTGTACATCGGCCAATCAGTTACACCTGATGATCTTCAACGAAAGCAGTGTAGACCAGGTAAGCAAATTTGTGATTGAAGTAACCAATCCCTCCACACAACAGAAATTCAGTAAGGAAGTATCATTCAGTACCATTAAAGCAACCATTTATAAAGCGGAGTGCAATAGTGATGCGTCAACAGATGCACTGAAAATTAACCTGCCCGATGGTTATGATCCTGCACAGGTGAAAATTACCATTGAATTCAAATCCTAAACCCCTGATATGAAAAGAATATTACTATTACTTATGGTCATACTGATGTCCTGCACAACCCTGTTGCAGGCACAGGTATGTAATAAGCCCACGATCAATAATTTTTCCCCGGTAACGGGTTTTATTGGTAGTGTGGTAACCATCAATGGATCGAATTTCGATCCTATTCCCACCAATAACCAGGTATTTTTTGGTGCTACACAAGCGGAAGTTTTATCGGCCACTTTTGGTGTGCTCGAAGTAAGGGTTCCGGTTGGGTCTACTTACGGACCTATCACAGTTCGTAATGCCTGTGGTTTAATTGGTAGTTCACCACTTTCCTTTAATGGAATTTTTTGTGGTACAACTATTACAGGTACTACTTATAATACGGAGAACTATTCTGCCAATGTAAGTGGTGGTTATCAGATGATATCGCAGGATATGGATCTGGACGGTAAACCCGATCTGTTGGTTTGTGGTTTTACCGCAAACAAGGTTTCGGTGATGCGTAACATGAGTACGCCTGGTAATTTTAATTTTGCTCCGAAATTCGATCTTGCTTTTCAAGGTGCTACACGTTGTATAGCACCGGGTGATTTTGATGGTGATGGTAAAATTGATATTGCTGTTGTAGACAATGGTGTAGGTATCCGTATCTATAAGAATACCAGTGTTCCAGGTACCCTGAGTTTTTCAGGCCCCATCAACCTTACTGCCTCCGGAGCTTACCAGATGGCGGTTGGTGATATTAATGGCGACGGTAAAATGGATCTGGTGTATGGTAGCAGCAGTAGTGTTGGTACATACCGCAATACTTCCAGTGCTGGGAATATCAGTTTTGCAGCAGCCGGAACGTTCAATAATACTTATTACCTCACTGGTGTAGCTATTGCCGATGTTGATGGTGATGGTAAACCCGATGTAGGTACCAGTTGTCCGAGCGATAACAGGGTAACTGCCTTGCGTAATACAACTACTGTAGGCGCAACAACATTCTCTTTCCAGACTGCTGTTTCGTTTCCAACGAATTCAGCTTATCCCTATCGCCTTTTCTTAGGTGATTTTGATAAAGACGGAATGATTGATTTTACAACAAATAATTTTAGTGGAGGAACCGTTTCTGTATTCAGAAATACTTCAGTTCCAGGAACCATTTCATTCGCAGCTACAGTAAATGTTGCCAGTCCTTCATCAAACTACCGTATTGGTGTAGGTGATGCAGATGGTGATGGCAATGTAGATCTGATTACCAAATCAAGTGGTGTCAGTGTGTTTTCGGTATACAAAAATACCAGCACAGGCCCAGGCAGTATTTCTTTTGCAACAAGAGTAGATTATCCAAGTCTTGCAGAAACAAGTGGTGTTTTGATTGGTGACCTTGATGGTGATAATGTGCCCGATATTGCCACCAGTGGTATTAACTACAATACACTCCGTATTTACAGAAACAACAGTACGGTAATAGATAATACAGCACCAACTGCTTCCTGTAAAAATATAACAGTGGCACTTTCACCGGCAGGTACTGTAACCATTACTCCTCAAATGGTAGACAATGGTTCAAGTGATGCTTGTGGAATACAGTCATTAGCATTGAGTAAAACCAGTTTTACCTGTGCAGATATTGGCGCCAACAATGTAACCTTAACTGTTACAGACCGTGCAGGTAATGTTTCAACCTGTACTGCTGTAGTAACTGTGGCACCTGCTGCTGTTATTGTAACAGGACAGTCAACCGTTTGTCAGGGACAAACAGTAACCATGAATGCGAATCCTGGCGATAGTTACCAGTGGCAGAAAGATGGGGTTGATATTGATGGTGCAACTTCTCAGACATATGTAGCAACAGTTACAGGTAATTATTCTGTAACAGTAACCAATGCCGGTGGATGTTCTGGTACTTCAAGCCCTGTAACCGTAACAGTAAGCCCGGCTCCTGTTGTTACAACCACGCCTGCAGGTAATGCGGCACTTTGTAACGGGTCGCTCGTAATTACTGCCAGCGCCGGTAGTGTGTATCAGTGGAGCAACGGTGCAACAACACAGGCAATCACCGTTACACAGGCTGGTTCATATTCTGTAACCGTTACCAACCAGTTCGGATGTACCAATACATCTGCACCAGTGGTAGTGGGTGCAACAGATAATGTACCTCCGGTAGCAAAATGTAAAAGCATTACAGTCGCCATCAATTCAAATGGTACTGCTTCTATAACAGCAGCTTCTGTAAATGATGGTAGTTTTGATAATTGTGGAGCTGTAAACCTGTCAATAGCAGGTCAGACTTCTTATAGCTGTGTCGATGTAGGTAATACTTTCAATGTAGTATTAACTGTTACAGATGCTCAGGGTAACCAGAGCAGTTGTACGGCAACAGTAACTGTAACAGATCCTGGTTCTTATTGTAACCAGCCGCCTGTTGCTGTATGTAAACCATTAACAGTTTCAGCCAATGCAAATTGTCAGGCTATTGCAAATGCTATTGATTTCAATAACGGATCAAGCGATCCTAATGGCGATGCATTAACCTATTCAGTGTTGCCTGCAGGACCTTATGCGAAAGGAGTAACCAATGTGGTATTAACGGTTACCGACAGCAAAGGAGCCAGCAGCACCTGTTCAACTACCATTACGGTGGTAGATGACCTTGCACCGGTTGTAGCAGCTCCTGCTACTGTAACTGTGAATACAGATGCAGGTTTGTGTATTGCAACCAATGTAAATCTGGGATCACCGGTTATTACAGATAATTGCACTGGATGGACCGTAACAAACAATGCACCGGCTCAGTTTGAGAAAGGTGTAACCAATGTTACCTGGACCGTAACAGATGCAAGTGGTAATGTAACTACTACGGTTCAAACCGTTACTGTAAAAGATGTAACGCCACCAGCTATTATTTGTCAGCCAAACGTAGCTGTAAATAATGACCCGAATAAGTGTGGTGCAGTGGTAAATTATGCAGTGAATGCAACAGATAATTGTGTTGGCCCATCTGGCAACTTAACATTTGCCTATACAGGTTCAATTATCAACTGGACTGTTCCTGCAGGTGTTACAAAAATTAATATCAAAGCATTCGGTGGTCGTGGTGG
>DPWF01000207.1:0-1679 GCA_003526435.1 Chitinophagaceae bacterium
CCCGCCGTTACTAGTTGTCGTATGTTCAGATACAACAATGATTGTGGTACTAAGCTAAAAAGTTTTTCCGGCTGGTGCAAGCTTTTCAGCTTAAAGTTTGGCACACCAGCCTGTGCATTAAATGTGCATTTTCTCTTTCTTCGCCAGCAGTTCTTCCACGGTTTCCTGGTACATTTCATCTGGTACACAACAGTCTACCGGACATACCGCAGCACATTGTGGTTCTTCATGAAAACCCTGACATTCAGTACACTTGTTAGGTGTAATATAGTAAGTATCAACACTGATGGGTTCAAAACGCTGGTCGGCATCTACTGCAGTTCCATCCATCAGGGTAAAACTGCCCTTGATGGTGGTTCCGTCTGAAATGGCCCATTCCACGCCACCTTCATAAATGGCATTATTGGGACATTCGGGCTCACAGGCTCCGCAATTGATACACTCTTCGGTTATTTTGATGGCCATATAAATGGGTTTGTTGGGTTAGTGATTCTACATTTGCTTTCCAAAAATACGGTTGACAAATGATTTTACAAGAACGAATTCAGTTACTGGCCCGTTTGGGAGAATATATGTTAAGGAAGGAGGAAGAATGGCTGGCTCTTCAGGAAAGGGCCTACAGAGAAAATGCCTGGTTTATTCCCGAGTTCCTGGAACGTTCCATTCAGCAGATAGCCCACCAGTTTCTCCAGGCAGATCTTTTGACGAACTGGTCTAAAAGTTATGGCGTAAAAGATGCACCCATACATCCTAAAACGGTTGGTATTGTAATGGCCGGAAATATCCCGCTTGTTGGTTTCCATGATTTTCTGTCTGTATTCATCAGCGGGCACGCCATGGTCATCAAAACATCAACAAAAGATGAGTGGCTTATTAAACACCTGGTTAAGAAAATGTACGAATGGGAGATCACCGTTCAGAATCAGGTTTCATTTGCTGAACAATTAAAAGGCTGCGATGCTTATATCGCTACGGGGTCTAATAATTCAGGCAGGTATTTTGAATACTATTTTGGTAAATATCCGAATATCATTCGCAGGAACAGAACCTCTGTGGCTGTACTTGACGGAACAGAAACAGTTGAAGAGTTGTCTTTGCTCGCAGATGATATTCAATTGTATTTTGGCCTGGGTTGCCGAAACATTACCCAGTTATATGTTCCGGATGGATATGATTTTATTCCGCTATTAGAGGAATTGAAAAAATATGCTTATCTGATGGACTATCATAAGTACAAGCATAATTACGATTATCATCTGGCCCTGCTGATTATGGGAAATAAGTATTACATGAATAATGATACTGTCATTCTCACAGAAAACAGTTCGCCATTTTCTCCGGTAAGCCAGGTACATTATCATTTTTACACAGACAAAAAAGCACTATCGCAAGAACTGGAGAACAATACAGATATCCAATGCATAGTCGGACATGGCTTTATTCCCTTTGGTCAGGCCCAGCAACCCGGCCTTACAGATTATGCTGACGGGGTTGATACCATGGCTTTTTTACAGCAGCTTGACTCAAAATAATCGGTAAAAATCCTTTTTCAAGGAGGTAGAGCTAACGCTAATCTGCGGATAATCAAGTAACTTTAAAGCAGATTACGGCCTTATCTACGAGGATTGCCGTAAAACATTTGTTAAATACTGTCAGTGGTAAACTGTCAATTAAACAGC
>DPWF01000207.1:1689-4218 GCA_003526435.1 Chitinophagaceae bacterium
GCAAAGGCATATTTTTTGATTTAATAGTATCATTCAAATTTAAAAGACCATGCATATGAATCTCAAGAACATTTTAGCCGTGGTTGCCATCAGCGCCACCACTGCTGTCCTTAGTGTTTGGGGCTTTAGCAAATACAACGATTACCAGCGTGCAGGTATACAGGAATCCGGTAAGCTACCGGTTAACTATGCCGGCTTTTTTGACAAGAACAATACACCCGGTGCAACGATCGATTTTACACCTGCTGCCACCAGTGCTACACCAGCAGTAGTACATATCAAAACAAAAACCAAGGCGCGTCAGGTAAGTAATACGCAGCGTCAGCGCAGTAACCCTTTTGCCGATTTATTTGGAGATGATTTTGGTGATTTCTTTGGCGGCCCACGTGTTATTCCTGAGCAACGTGCAAGTGGTAGTGGTGTATTGATTACCGAAGACGGTTATATCATCACGAATAATCACGTAGTAGATGGTGCAGATGAAATCAATGTAACATTGGCCAATAAAAAATCTTACAAAGCCACACTGGTAGGTACAGACCCTAGCAGCGATATTGCTGTTATTAAAGTAGAAGGAAAAGCACTTCCTTATCTGGTATATGGCAACAGCGATGAAGTAAAACTGGGTCAGTGGGTATTGGCCATTGGTTATCCCCTGAATCTGGATGCAACAGTTACCGCAGGTATTGTAAGTGCCAAATCAAGATCTATTGGTATCAACAGCCGCCAGAGCCAGAGTCCTGTTGAATCATTTATACAAACAGATGCTGCTGTAAACTCTGGTAACAGTGGTGGCGCTTTAATTAATACTTCGGGTGAACTAATTGGTATCAACTCGGCCATTGCTTCGCCTACTGGTTCTTATGCCGGTTATTCATATGCCATACCAGTAAATATTGTGAAAAAAATTGTTACCGATATTGTGAAGTTTGGTACGGTTCAGCGAGCGTATATTGGCATTAACTATCCAAGTGAAAACTTATCTGATGACCAGAAACTAGCATTGGAAAAAGAGTTGGGTACTTCTATCAAAGAAGGTGAAGGTGTGTATATTACCGGTGTTCCTGAAGGAGGTGCCGCCGCAGCCGCAGGTCTAAAAAAAGGTGATCTGGTTACCAAAGTAAATGGCAATCTGGTTACCAATGGTGCTGAATTACAGGAACAGGTGGCTTTATATAAACCCGGTGACAAAATCAGCGTAAGTTATAAACGTGCCGGAAAAGAAAGCACCATAAATATTACACTCAAAAACAAAGTGGGTACCACAGAGATTGTAAAAACAGCATCTGCTATTGATCAGTTGGGCGGAGAACTGGAAAATATCGATAAAAGTCTGGCCACCGCCAACGATATCAAAGGTGGTGTTCGTGTAAGAAAAGTGGGCACTGGTTTATTAGGCAAAAGCAGAATGCAGGATGGCTTTGTAATTACTGGTGTTAACGGACGTGAAGTAAAAAACATAGAAGAATTACAGGAAGTATTATCAAGCCTGAAAGGTGGTGGTGTTGTAAGACTGGAAGGTATTTATCCTGGTTTTGAAGGAAGTTACACCTACCCGCTGAACCTGTCAAGGGAATAAATAAAAGGAATAGATTTTTGATAAAAAAAGCGAATGAAATTCATTCGCTTTTTTTATTCCTGCTGTTTTTCATACACCAAAAAATCACCGGGTAATAATTCATACGTTTCCGTACCAGAAAATGAATAAGAAATATCAGAAAACAGTTGTTTGAATTTTCCGTTCAGCCATTCATGTGTTACTGGAATAGTCACTTTTTCTTTTTCAGAAAGATTCAATAACACCAACACAATGTCTTCCTCTTTTCTACGGAAATACGCCATTACAAATGAAACATCTACAGGTAGAATAAAAGATTCTCCTTCCACAAGTGCGCTATTATTTTTACGCAATTGCAGCAACCGCTGGTAAAAATCATGAAGTGCGGGTACTATTTTCCATTCAATCAAATCCTTGTCAAAAAAAGCGAGGCGTTTTAAATTAGGATTTTCCTGCCCACTGTATATCAGTGGCATTCCCTGCCAGGTGCAGGTAAATACGGCCCAGGCTTTGGCACAGACTCCATATTTTTCATATTCAGTTCCGTTCCAACTGTTTTCATCGTGGTTGCTGGTAAAAAATAATTTGTTTGCACCTTGTGGGTATTGTGAGTAAGCATGTAATATTTCACGGAGTTCATGCAAACCTGTTTCCCCTTTTACAAATTTTTCTGTTGTATGCATCCACCACCATGCATAACTCGTGTCAAATGCATTGTGGTAATTTACTTCTTCACATTCAGCAAGCCAGTATAATGGTTTGATGGAATCGCAGGCTGTTCTGGCTTCGATCCAGAAATCAAGGGGTACAAGGTGAGCCATGTCGCAACGAAACCCGTCAATATCAAATTCTTTTACCCAGTATTGCATAGCTTGTATCATGGCATGCCGCATGGCAGGCTGGTTAAAATCAAGATCAATGACATCTTTCCAGCCATTCCTTTCTGTGAAATTACCCTGCTCATCTTTTAC
>DPWF01000275.1 GCA_003526435.1 Chitinophagaceae bacterium
GCAGAACCATTGGATATCCTACAGCAAACCTTCATATAGGCAGTGAAGAAAAACTGATACCCGGAAACGGTGTTTATGCAGTAAAAGTTGAGGTCACCGACAGCCCTGAAGGGGTCTATGGAGGCATGATGAATATTGGATTACGCCCTACTGTTGACGGAAAGAAAAGGGTGATTGAAGTGCATATTTTTGATTTCACTAAAGACATCTATGGCCAGCATCTTCGTGTACATGTGTGGGAACAACTACGTAACGAAGTAAAATTTGATGGACTGGAAGGCCTGAAAACGCAGTTGGCACAGGATAAAAAAGAAGCACTCGAAGCGCTTAGTGTGAAAAGCAGAAGCTGAATCCCACTCACCACTCACTATTTATACCTCGCACACTGCTCGTTGCTAATTCATCATTTTCACCACCATTTCTTTCATTAAACCTGCATCTGAAGTACCTGCATCATGTACCCCTACACTACGGAGATTGTATTGATGAAGAAGAAGTAATACCTTTTCCACACCCGAGTACTCATATTTACGTGCAGAACTGAGATAGTCTTTGATGAAATAAGGATTCACACCTAATGAGCTGGCGGCTGTTTTTTCATCGGGATTCTGCAACCCAAACAGCATATATACTTTACTGAAATAGTTATACAACGCAGGTAATACCTGTTGTATAGGCGCCGCTTTGGGATTGGCCTCAAAATATTGAATGATACGAATGGTTTTCGACAGATCCTTTCTGCCAATGGCCTCCTGCAATTCAAATACATTGAACTCTTTGCTGATGCCTATATATTTCTCAATATCGTCTTCTGTAATATTCTTTCTGCTGGCAAGATTTACCGCCAGTTTCTCAATTTCGTTTTCAATTCTGCTTAAATCATTGCCCACATGATCTACCAGGAGCATCAGTGCTTTCTGGTTAATAGAGAGCCCATGTTTTTTAACCACATCCATGGTCCATTCAGGCAACTGGTTCTCATACATTTTCTTCGTGGTCAGCATTTCCCCTTTGGCCTTCAGGGTTTTGGCCAGTTTGGAACGACCATCTACTTTTTTGTCCTTATAACTTACAACGAAAACGGTTGAACTGAGTGGATTTTCAATATAAGGTTCCAGCTTATCAATATCACGCATCTGCTGCGCTTCTTTGAGTATTACTACCTGTCTTTCCGCAAACATGGGATAACGTCTGCAGGCGTTCACTACTGCCGCCCAATCGGCATCTTTACCATAAAAAACAGTGAGGTTAAAGCCTGCCTCCGATTCGGGCAGTATCTTATGTTCGGCATGATCTACCACCTGGTCAATAAAATACGGCTCCTCACCTTCCAACCAATAAATTGGTTTGAAATGCCCCTTTTTCCATTCTGTAATGATCTTTTCCGCCGACATGGGTGCAAAGATGATGGTTGATGAAGGATTTAAAAAAAGATTAGGGTTTTAGTTATGAACATCGGGAATGTTGAATGGTCAATGGTCAATGGTCAATCGTGAATGGCTCTATTCACGATTGACCATTGACCATTCACGATTTCCTCACCATTCTCTCAATATACTTCCCCAGGATATCAAACTCAATATTCACCTGGCTATCTTTCTCCACTTGCTGAATGCTGGTATGCTCGTAGGTATAGGGAATGATGGCTACTTTGAACTGGTTGGTGCCTACCTCAAAACAGGTTAAACTGGTTCCATTGATGGCAATTGAGCCTTTTTCAATAATGAGATGGGAGAAGGAATCGGGTATCCGGAAAATGTATTCCCAGCTACCGTCCAGTGATTTTTTATCGAGGCAAATGGCTACACAGTCAACATGTCCCTGTACAATATGACCATCGAGCCTGCCATTCATCAGCATACAGCGTTCGAGGTTAACAGTTGTTCCTGCTTGCCAGTTAGCCAGGTTTGTTTTTTTCAGGGTTTCGTCGATAGCGGTAACCCGGTGTGCCGTATCGGAAAGGGCATCAACGGTGAGGCAAACCCCTTCATGGCTCACGCTCTGGTCAATCTTCAGTTCTCCCGAAATGGACGATTTTACCCAAAAACTGATATTGCTGCCGTTATGCTCCAGAGCGGTAATGCTTCCTGTTGATTCAATAATACCTGTAAACATGGGTGCAAGTTAATAGCTGATGTCTGATGTCTGATGTTGGATTTAATAAAACTGTATTCAAATCCGACATCAGACATCCGTCATCAAAAAATATCGAAAAAGGATTTGTGTATTTAAATGATATCTCTATCTTTGCACTCCTAAAAAACACCCGAGGAGGTATAATCGTTATGCTTATTATTGATTCAAAAGATTGCGAAAACATCGACAAGGCACTCAAGAAGTACAAAAAGAAGTTCGAAAAGAGCAAAGTTCTGTTACAATTGAGAGAGCGTCAGGCATTCACAAAGCCGTCTGTAAGACGTCGTGGTGAGGTGTTAAAAGCTATCTACAAGCAGCAGATCGCTAGCGGAAAGATCGAGGGATAATCACCTTCTTTCGAATCAGAATATATTCAGTAGCCTGAGTTTTGTAACTTTAGGCTACTTTTTTTATGTCTCAACCCAGGTATCCTGTCATACAACCCTTTCTCGATCATCTTCGCTTCGAGAAGCGATATTCCCAACATACCCTTATTTCTTACCAGAACGATCTGGAGCAGTTTTTTGCTTACCTCTCGAGCCAGTTCGATTCGCCTGATGTTCCTGCTATTACGGCTATGTTTATCAGGAGCTGGCTGGCCGAAATGAAGGAGGAGGGTCTGGAGAGCCGTAGCCTGAACCGGAAAATATCATCCCTTAAATCATTCTTCAAGTTCCAGTTAAAAAACGGGGTCATACAACAGTCGCCCATGACCACCATCGTATCTCCCAAACTCAATAAACGTTTGCCTGTGTTTGTGGAAGAAAAAGACATGCAGACACTCTTCAATTATGTGGAGTTCTCCGACGACTGGAAGGGGAGAACAGAAAAACTGGTATTGCAACTGTTTTATAGTACCGGTATGCGTTTGAGTGAACTCATCCATTTAAAAGAAAGTCAGGTCGATGATTCGCTGAAACAAGTAAAAGTGCTTGGTAAGGGCAATAAGGAACGTATTATCCCGGTATCTGCTGAGTTGGTGCAACTATTAAGGGCCTATATCAAAGAAAAACCGGTACAACAGGAAGAAAAAGATCCAAGGTTATTCCTCACTGAAAAAGGTAAACCCTTGCAGCCAAGACAGGTGTACAGCTTTGTAAAACAGCACCTGGCAACAGTAACTACCATCCAGAAAAAAAGTCCGCATATACTCCGCCATAGTTTTGCCACACATTTAATGAATAATGGGGCCGACCTCAATGCTGTTAAAGAGTTATTGGGGCATAGCAGCCTGGCCGCCACACAGGTGTACACACACAATACCATCGAAAAACTGAAAGAAGTGTTTAAGAAAGCGCATCCCAAGGCGTAGGTGGAAGACAGGGAGTCCGAAAGTCCGAAAGACCGGAGTCGGAAAGGGGTGAGGAGGGGATAGATGTGTTTGAGATGGATATGTTTTTTATTGATACGCAGGTGTTTTTTTAGTGACCATTTCAGAGCCGTTTTATTTCTTCTAAATCTTTCTAAAAATTTGATTCTTTATTTCTTTTTATCGGTGGAAAGGTTTAACTTGTTAATCATGAGAAAAGGGGTAAAGACCCCAGGTTAAACCCTCAGCAAATAAAGATCTTTCACATAATTTTTTCACCGATTAAACGTGAGTTGCTATGAACGTTAACATTCAAACCGTGCACTTCGATGCAGATGACAAATTGGTAGAGTATGTATCACGTAAACTTCAAAAGCTGAACACTTTTCACGACAGTATTCTGAAAGTGGATGTGTTTCTGAAGCTTGACAATGTGGTACACACCATTAAAGACAAGATTGCGGAGATCAGGGTGCACGTGCCGAGGCATGATTTTTTTGTGAAGGCCTCGTCAAAGTCATTCGAAGAGTCATTCGATTCTGCCATGGAATCTATTGTTTCACAGATCAAACGAAAAAAAGAGAAATTAGCAGCCTGAAAAATTACCAAGCCCTGGCCCCAAAAGCCGGGGCTTTTTTGTGAGCTGCAAGCTGCTAGCTACTAGCTGCCAGTAGGAAAAAAAGCTAGTAGCTATTAGCTAACAGCTTGCAGCTTTCCCCCTCTTGTGAATAACTACCTGAAAAATTTCCATGCAAAATTTTGCTGAATTAAGTTTTCCATT
>DPWF01000011.1 GCA_003526435.1 Chitinophagaceae bacterium
AGACCTTATACAGAACTGTCTTACCTGCTGGGAAGTAAAGCAGAGCAACTGATTAGTTTTCTGCATACACAAAACAAAAAAGACAATTTCAATTTTACGATTGAATATCGTTTTAGTAATGCCCCGGGGGCACTAAAAAATCAGAATGCCAGTCATAATAATTTCAGGTTTACTACGCATTATCGTTCTCCCAATCGCAAGTATGGTATGAACCTGATTTATTTGTCAAATAAAGCCGCCTCCTCTGAGAATGGCGGTCTGCAGGATGTTAAGATGTTAGACAGTCTCAGGCTGAACGACCCCTATGAACTTGAAACAAGATTAGGTAGGCCCGGAATTGCTCGTCGTAATCCGTTCAATACAAATGTTACTACCGGCAATGTGTACAAAGAAACCGTTGTCTTGTTAAGACAGTTCTATGATTTTGGGAAAAAGGATTCCATTATTACGGATTCAACAGCCTACAAAATATTCTATCCCCGTTTCAGGTTAGAACATACATTGCGTTTTACAGCGAGTAATTTCAGGTTTTATGATGAGGTAGCGGACTCTGCTCAATACAAGCGGTATTTTAACCGTACCATATCCGATTCAAGCAATATTGCTTACCAGGATCGTTGGACAGATATCACCAACCAGTTCAGTATTCTCACTTTTCCCGACAAGAATAACCAGAGCCAGTTTATAAAAGCAGGTATTGCTTTACAAAATCTTGGAGGCAGGTTTGATAGTGTGATCAGAAAAAATTTCTACAATGTTTATGCATTGGGTGAATACAGAAACCGTACCCGTAACCAGATTTGGGATATTGAAGCAAGAGGTGAATTGTATTTAAATGGCTTGAATGCAGGAGACTATGAGGCTTTTATCAATATGAAACGTTTGCTGGGGAAAAAAGCGGGTTACCTCAACCTTGGTTTTCACAATGTAAACAGATCGCCCTCTTTCATCTTTGATCCATTAAGCCGTTTCCCGATTGATAACAGAACAGGTTTTAATAAGGAAAACAGCATCCGTCTGTTTGCCAGTTATGAGAATCCTCGAAATGGGTTGATTATTTCAGGTTCTTACTATGCCATCAGCAACTACATGTATTTCGACAGCTTCTTCCAAGCAAAACAGGAAGCGACATTGTTTAATGTGATACATGTAAGGGCGGAAAAGAAATTCAGGTTGTCGCGCTACTGGAACTGGTACACTGAAGTAGATGTGCAACAAACAACCGGCCAGCCCCCCGTTAACCTTCCACTCATACTTACCCGTAACCGGATTGCTTTTGAAGGTAATTTCTTTACCAACCTGTTTTTATCAACCGGTCTCGAACTCAGGTATCATACCGCTTATAAGGCAGATGGCTATTCTCCTTTTCTGGGGAAATATTTTTATCAGAACAGGGAAACCCTTCGGAACCGACCCGATATCAACCTGTTTCTTCATTTCAGGATCAAGAGCTTTAAAGGATTTATACGTATTGAAAACCTCAATTCGCTGAATACCAGCAAAGGTTTTGAGTTTAGTAAACCCAATATGGTATCGGCATTGTATCCAACCACCACACTCTGGACGAGGGTGGGTATATGGTGGAATTTCATCAATTAAAGCCTTAACAGATTTTTTGCCGGTTTATTAAGCAGCTTTGCTAATTTTGTATTGTTATGAAAAAGGAACTTACCTCCATCATTGCAATTGTGTACTTTGTCATCAGTAGTGGACTGGTGATGAGTATTCATTATTGTATGGGGAAGATCAGTAGCGTAGACCTCAATCATAACAGTACCGAGACCTGTGTTTGCGGTATGTCTTTAAAGGAAACATCCAATAAAGGCTGTTGCAAAACAGAAATTAAAATGGTTAAGCTGGAAGATAACCATAAAGCAACCTATGCTTTTTATAATTTTCAGGCACCTGTTACATTGGCTCCCCAAGCCATCAGCATTTTTAATGTAGTAGACCTTTATGAGTCTGCAAAGGTTTATGCCGATATTCATGGCCCGCCTTTATTGTCTGAACAGGACACCTATCTCTATAATTGTGTTTTCAGAATCTGATACCCATTCGGGTTATTGAATTGTATTGACGGTAGTTGATACGGTTTATTCTTATTGCTATGCCTCCGGCATATAACAGATTCATTTATTCAATCAAACAAATTGTCATGAAAACACAATCAATATTCTTAAGCATTTTATTTTCTTTTTTTACTGTTGTGGCTGTTGCCCAAACAAAAACGCCTGCTCTAAAGTCTGAAGAAATTAAAGTATGGGGTAACTGCGGTATGTGTAAGTCTACTATTGAAAAAGCAGCCAAAGCTGGTGGAGCGAGTTCTGCTATATGGAATGAGGATACCAAAATTCTGAAAGTAAAATATACATCTTCTAAAACAAACGGTACTAAAATACAGCAGAAAGTAGCCGATGCAGGATATGATACCAAAGACCTTACAGCAAAAGATGAAGCGTATAATAACCTCCACGAATGCTGCAAATACGATCGTAAAGCAACAGCGTCTGTAAAACACGACAAAGATTGTTGCAGCTCAAAAGATTGCACTGCTTCAAAAGATTGTTGCACTGATAAGTGTGCAAAAGATGTAAAAGACTGCTGTACCAAAACCAGATAGGCAAATATTTTTACAGGGTTACCCTTGAATTATTTTTTTGGAGTAACCCTTACTCATACTCAATAATAATCATGAAAAAAATCTTCATACTTATATTTTTAAGCGTTGGCCTGCTCGCAAATGCACAGGTAAAAAAAGTAAACCTGAGAGCCAGCGGCCTTACTTGCGCCATGTGTTCAAAAGCGGTTTTCAAATCTTTATCTGATGTTCCGTTTGTTGAAAAAATACAGGTAGACATACAACAATCAACCTATGAAGTATTCTTTAAAGAGGGAGT
This sequence comes from Chitinophagaceae bacterium, assembly GCA_003526435.1. GTDB lineage: Bacteria > Bacteroidota > Bacteroidia > Chitinophagales > Chitinophagaceae > Sediminibacterium. The sequence goes on from DPWF01000011.1 coordinate 2,898, forward strand.
TGCTATTAGTTTCGATGCATTGAGCAAGGCCGTAATTGATGCGGGATTTTCAGTAGATCAGTTAAAAGTAACTTCTAATTTTAATGCACTGAAATTGCAAAAAGATGCGAAAGTAGAATTGGGTAATCAGACACTGCAATTCATTAACGCCAATGATCAGACGTTGAATGGCGAGAAAACTTTTACATTGATTGATAAAAGTTTTGTTTCGGCACAACAGTTTAAAAAATACAAATTGACGGCGGGAAAAACCTACGAAACAGGTTTTGCAGGTGGTAAGCGGGTGTACCATGCCATCCTGTAACGACGGGTAGAGATTCGTTTGTATTTAATTATTTAAACCGTTTTATGAAGATTAATTTTCTTATTGCTGCATTGCTTGCAACATTGTGTGTGAGCGGTCAGGAATTATATGTTTTTTCAGAACCGGCCAGTAATATGCCGGCAAAATCAATCAGTGTTAAACAAACAGCCAAATGGCTTGGCAGTACCATGTCGGGAAGAACAGAAAGCAGGCATAGTTCAGAATTAATGTTTGGCGTGAACAGAAACCTGATGGTACATGCCGCAGTTACATTATCGGATATGTATAGCAGGTCACAGCGCTTTGAAAGTGTAAGAACTTATGCAAAGTACCGCTTCCTTACACTTGATGGTATGTACAGTCATTTCAGGATGGCTGCTTTTGCGGAGGCATCACACAGTCGAAATGTGTCGATGTACGATGAACTGAGTCTGGAAGGTGACCAGAGTGGTGTTCAGGCTGGAATTATTGCAACACAGTTACTCCATAAATTGGCGATCTCTACCACACTCAGCCTCACAGAATCTTTACAGAAAGGCCGTTCATTGCCCAGCCCCAAAGCTGTACCATACCAGGCCTTTAATTACTCATTGTCGGCAGGTTACCTGGTATTGCCCCGGAAATATACAAGCTATGATCAGACCAATCTTAATCTGTATGTAGAATTATTGGGTCAGCGTACTTACGATAAGAAAAGGTACTTCGTAGATATTGCTCCTGCGGTACAATTAATTTTCAACAGCCAGGCTAAGCTGAATATGGGTTATCGCTTCCAGTTGGGGGGTAATATGCATCGGATGGCAGAAAAAAGCTGGATGCTGAGTTTTGAGTGGTTGTTCCTGAATGCCCTTAAATAGTATAAAAATCAATGATCATGGCTGCCAGAATTCTGTACCTTTAACGGGTGCGAAAACTGGTGGCCATATCTTTTGTTATTGTATACCTCTTTGGGGCAACCGAGGCAAGTCAATTGCTGAAGCTCCCCGTATTGGTACAACACTACTATGAACATAAAGCCGGTAACGCATCTGTAACACTGGTGAAATTTCTCCATATGCATTATATGGGGCACGATGATAATGATGATGACAACCTCCGCGACATGCAATTGCCATTCAAAACCATGAATGATTGCTGCATGATTGCATTCAATAATCTCCCGCCACAAAAAATACAGATGAATGAAGTGGTAGCTTATGAAGTTCAGCAGGAATTTACTTTGTTGAACGATGCAGCACCTTTCTCCATTTCTGTAGAAGATATTTTTCAACCTCCGCGGTTAGCATGATTTTTTGATCATACATTACTTGTTGATGTATGTTGACTGTGTCTGTCACTAGGTATCAAATAGTGGACAGCAAGACTATATATTCTAATTCTCAGAGAAAATTCATGCGCGCATGTTAAATGCAATTATTCATTTTTCAATCAGGAATAAACTGATTGTAGGACTGATGGTACTGGCACTCGTTATAGTGGGTGTTATTGAAACCACACGTCTTCCCATTGATGCTGTTCCGGATATCACCAATAACCAGGTGCTGGTCATCACCAACGCCCCTAATCTCGGGGCACCTGATGTAGAACGATTCATCACCGTACCCATTGAACAGGTAACGAGAAATGTACCAGGCATCGTTGAACAGAGAAGCTTTTCCCGATTTGGCTTAAGCCTTGTTACCATTGTTTTTGATGAGTCTACCGATGTCTACTGGGCACGTACACAGATTAATGAACGACTGGCCCAGGTACGACAGCAGATACCGGCAGGTATGGGAAATCCTGAACTGGGGCCGGTTACGACAGGTTTGGGGGAAATATTTCAGTATGTCATCAGACCCAAACCCGGGTATGAAGGAAAGTATAGTATGGCGGAATTAAGAACCATACAGGATTGGGTGGTAAGAAAACAGTTACTGTCAACAGAAGGCATTGCCGACGTGAGCAGTTTTGGTGGTGAACTCAAACAGTATGAAGTAGCTGTAAAAACAGATAAACTGAGAAGCCTGCGGGTAACCATTGCTGATGTATTCAAAGCATTGCAGGAGAATAACCAGAATACTGGCGGTGCATACATCGAAAAAGGACCAACGGTTTTATTTATCCGTACAGATGGATTGGCAAAGAGTATGGAAGATATCGGAAGTATTGTTGTAAAACAGGTTAATGGAATTCCAATCCTCGTGCGTGATCTGGCTGAAGTAAAAATGGGTAGCGCCACACGTTATGGTGCATTGGCCTACAACAATGAAGGTGAAGTAGCTGGTGCTGTTGTAATGATGCTGAAAGGTGAAAACAGTAATAAAGTAATCCGCAACATTAAAAATAAGATCAAACAAATTGAGAAAACCTTACCGGAAGGAGTAGTGATTGATCCTTTTCTCGACAGAACCAAAATGGTGAACAATGCCATTGGCACCGTAGAAACGAATTTGCTGGAAGGAGCCCTGATTGTTGTTTTTGTCCTGGTATTATTTCTGGGAAATATCAGGGCCGGTTTTATTGTAGCAACAGTGATACCATTGTCTATGCTGTTTGCCATCATTATGATGAATGCATTTGGCGTGAGCGGTAACCTGATGAGCCTTGGTGCACTTGATTTCGGGCTCCTCGTAGATGGTGCTGTTATAATTGTGGAAGCAGTGATGCATAAAATGTCGAAACAGAATGGAATAGCACTTGGTACAAAACTCACCCGTGAACAGATGAATCCAACGGTGGAAGAATCGAGTGGCAAAATGATGAATGCAGCCGTGTTTGGACAGATCATTATCCTCATCGTATACCTGCCCATTCTTTCACTGGAAGGTATTGAAGGGAAGATGTTCAAACCGATGGCGCAAACCGTATCATTTGCCATTCTTGGCGCCTTTCTTTTGTCGGTAACTTATGTACCTATGATGAGCGCTTTTTTCCTTAGCAGGAAAATGGGGCACAAAGAAAATATTTCAGACCGGATGATGCGAAAACTGCAATCCTGGTATACCCCGGTTCTTAAAAAAGTGTTAGCTGCACCTGTATGGATTATTTCTGTCTCAGTTGTTTTATTTGCTGCTGCACTCATGATTATGAGTACACTGGGTGGAGAGTTTATTCCAAAGCTGGAAGAGGGCGATTTTGCAGTTGAGACACGTGTGTTAACAGGTTCATCTCTTACCACTACATTGCAGGAAAGCCAGAAAGCAGTTAAGATTATCCTTAAAGAGTTTCCGGAGGTAGAAAAAATTGTAACCAAAGTTGGTACAGGCGAAATTCCTGCCGACCCCATGCCCATTGAATCGGCGGATATGATTGTTGTGTTAAAAGACAAAAAGGAATGGACTTCTGCCAAAACTTTTGATGAACTCGCTGAAAAAATGGGAGAGAAAGTACAGGCAGTACCAGGCGTAACAACAGGCTTCCAGTTTCCAGTGCAAATGAGATTTAATGAACTGATGACCGGAGCCCGACAGGATGTGGTTTGTAAAATATTTGGTGATGATCTTGATAGTCTTGCAGCATATGCTTCAAAAGTGGGCACTGTGATTGGTACGGTTGATGGTGCCAGGGATCTTTTTGTTGAAACGGTAACAGGGATCCCACAAATGGTTATTACTTATAACCGTGAAGCCATTGCAAGATATGGTGCAAGTATTGAAGCAATCAACCAAACTGTTCAGGCAGCTTATGCGGGAAGCATAACAGGACAGGTATTTGAAAATGATAGACGATTTGATCTCGTCATACGCCTTGATAAACAACAAAGAAACCAGGCAGATGATATAGAGAACCTGCTGATTGGTTTACCCAACGGACAGCAGGTGCCTTTGAATTTATTGGCAACTGTAGCCATACAGGATGGCCCATACCAGATACAAAGAGAAGATGCGCAACGAAGGATCACAATTGGTTTTAACGTACGTGGGAGAGATGTTCAATCTATCGTGGAAGAATTACAGGATAAAATTGGTAAGCAGATACAATTCCCGGCCGGCTATTTTATTACTTACGGCGGACAATTTGAAAATTTACAGGAAGCAACCAAACGTTTAACAATAGCAGTTCCTGCAGCACTGTTGCTCATTTTTGTGATGCTGTTTTTCGCCTTTAAAAAATTCAAATACTGTTTGCTGATATTCTCTGCTATTCCATTATCTGCTATTGGTGGGGTATTTGCTTTGTGGCTGAGAGACATGCCGTTTAGTATTTCAGCAGGAATTGGTTTTATTGCCTTATTTGGCGTGGCCGTACTGAATGGTATTGTATTGATTACAGAAATGAATCGTCTCAGGGAAGAAGGTTTGTCAGATCTGAAAGCCATCATTTTGGAAGCTACTGAAACCAGGTTAAGACCTGTATTAATGACGGCTGCTGTAGCCTCTTTTGGTTTCTTACCCATGGCACTGAGTAACGGCGCCGGAGCAGAAGTGCAAAGACCACTGGCAACAGTGGTAATAGGCGGATTATTGTCAGCCACTTTATTAACACTATTTGTATTACCTGTACTATATCTCCTCTTCGAAAAACGAAAACCTGTCAGTTCTATGAAACCACTATTACTGATTATTTGTATGCTGTCTGGATCGGTATTATTTGCCCAACCATCTGTTGTTCGGCAGATGACACTTAAAGAAGTTACCGAACTGGCAACAAAACAGGCACAGATTATCAGGGTAAACCAGTTGCAGGAGAAATATTATTCGGTTTTGAAAGGTTCGGCACGTGAAATACCTAAAACGCAGATAATAACGGAGCTGGGTAACTACAACAGTTTTAATTTCGACAGCCGTATATCTGTAACACAAACCCTTCAATCCGGCGCCTTCTTCCGGAAGCAGGAATCGGTGCTGAACAATTATCTCGCAACAGCCAATGCTAATACGGTTATTCAACAATCGCAGTTGAAAAAAATGGTGGCTCAATTATACCTGCAACTTCAATTTTTTTATGCCAGGAGAAAAATCTTTGAAAGAACAGATAGTATTTACAGCAGTTACCAGAAAATGGCACAGTTGCGTTTC
>DPWF01000375.1 GCA_003526435.1 Chitinophagaceae bacterium
ATCCATAATAGAAAGCCCACCAATAGCAGGTTGATCAACATCCAGATCCGGTTAAGTCTGTCGGGCGACACCACCAGTATAATCATGGCTGCGAGCAGAAACAATAAAAGTGTGGGGCCCTGTACACCCGAATTGAGATAATAATTCAATGCCAGAAAACCATACACATTTAATACAAATAATACAATGGCAATATTGCTTTTTTGTCTGTACCTCGACAGGTAATAAGCCAGTAACTGACAGGCCAGTGCAAAGAATAAATAGAGACCAATTCCTGCAAGTCCAATCATCAAATCAAAAATGGAAGAGATCAGTAGTATGGGCAGCAGGATGAGCAGGATAGCATGAAATATCCTTTGTTCAAGGGAGAATTGTTCGGCTGAACCGATCCACCTGTTCCAGATATGTTTTTTTACAAGGACAAGCATGTTGAAATATCAGGTCTTCACTTCTTCTAAGTTATTAAACAAAATGCGTTTTGCCATTAATGAATGGATGAACAAATGAGGAAGGATAAATTTCTTATAGAAATACACATAAAATAATGATTATCAATTATCTAAGAATATAATCCCTTCTTACTTATTCCTGTGCTTGCACTATGCTCAATTCGTTATTCCTTACTACCTTTGCAGCCCATGAGTCAGAAACGTAGCGTTGCATTTCACACATTAGGCTGTAAACTGAATTTTTCAGAAACTTCCACGCTTTCCAGGATGATGGAGCAGGAAGGTTTTGAGAAAAGGCATTTTGATGAAACAGCAGATGTGTATGTAATCAATGCCTGTTCTGTTACCGATAATGCCGATAAACAATGTCGCCAGTTGGTTCGGCGCATACAACGACGCAGCCCCGAAAGTTTTGTAGTGATTACCGGCTGTTATGCGCAATTGAAACCCAAAGAAATTGCAGAGATACCCGGTGTTGATCTCGTATTAGGTGCTGCAGAGAAATTTAATATTGCCCAACATATCAGCGAATTATCGAAAGGTGATCCTGCGCGTATTTGCAGTTGTGATATTGATGAAGTGAGTGGTTTCAATGCTTCTTTCTCCCAGAACGACCGTACCCGTACTTTCCTGAAAGTACAGGATGGATGTGATTATAACTGTTCTTTCTGCACCATTCCCATGGCCCGCGGAAAAAGCCGGAGCGACAGTATTGAAAATGTGTTGAAACATGCCCGTCAACTGGCATCTGATGGTGTGAAAGAAATTGTATTGACTGGTGTAAACCTCGGAGATTTTGGTAAAGGACCTGAAGGTGGTCGCCATGAAGAAGATTTTTTCGGATTGATCAGGGAACTGGATAAAGTGTCTGGTATAGAACGTTATCGTATTTCTTCCATTGAACCCAATCTTTTAACCAACGACATTATTGCATTTGTTGCCAACAGCGATAAGTTCATGCCTCATTTTCATATACCCCTACAAAGCGGATGCAATGAAATACTGGGTTTAATGCGCCGTCGTTATAAAAGAGAACTCTATGCAGAAAGGGTGCAACTCATTAAAACATTAATGCCGCATTGTGCCATAGGTGTAGATGTGATTGTAGGTTTTCCGGGTGAAACAGATGCGCATTTCAAAGAGACGTTTGATTTCCTGCACGCACTGGATATTTCTTACCTGCATGTGTTTACCTATTCTGAACGCGATCATACCAAAGCACTGGATATACAACCTGTAATACCCATTCATATCCGTAATGAAAGAAATAAAACGCTGCGCAATCTTTCATACATGAAAATGCAATATTTCACTGAGCAGCATAGCGGACAAACAAGAAAGGTATTATTTGAAGCCTTCGAAAAGAATGGCATGATGGAAGGTTATACCGATAACTATATCCGCATAACTACACCTTACAGGAGAGAATGGGCGAATGAAATAGTGGAGTGGAGAGTGGTGTGAAGTGTTAGGAGTTAGGGTTAGGTATTAGGGGTTAGGTATTAGACCTAACCCCTAATACCTAACATCTAACATCTAACCCCTAACTCCTAACCCCTAACCCCTAATATCTAACCTCACCTCTCTCCCCTACAACACCGACAAATATTCAGCAGGAAACTCTACTACCATTACCTGACCGAGGCTTTCGAGTTTTACATAGACTTTTTTCTTCCCTCCCCTGATCACGGTTCCTTCGTTGCCCATGAATACGCCATGGTTTACTTTGATCTTCATTTCGTTCTGGAAACCTTCTTCGGAGAGAATGGTGATGCTTGCTTCTTTTTCAGCAAGGTATTTTTTAATGGTATCCACCTCGTCATCTTTAATAACGGCGGGCTTTCCAAGATAATGTACAAAATTGAGTACACCATCTGTCATTAATACTTTGGTTTTTTCGTCGGGAGCAATGCGCACGAATACATAGGATTTAAAGAGCGGATCCTCAATAATTTTTTTTCGGTCGCTCCACTGGCGTTCTACTTTCTGAAGCGGGCACCAGCTTTCAATACCTTTCCTGATCAGGACCGAATCTATTTTCTTCTCCCATCTTGGTTTTGTATACAGGGCGTACCATTTCTTTTCTGGCTCCATCTCTCACATGGTTTAACTAAAAACAACAGGCGATTCCTTTGGAATCGCCTGCAAACTTACTATTAATTCAGTTAATGTTTTATTTCACTGCGGCCGTGGCTTTGGTAATTTCTGTAGCAAGACCTCCGAGCACTTTAATGGTTTCTCCGATATGCATATCCGTTTTTAATGAACGAAGCCATGCCTGGTAACGCTCTCCCTTATTTTTGTCGGGATTATTGAAGAATTTATCCTTATCTACTTCTGCAGGCACCACATTCATTTCCTGTCCCAGCCTCAATAAGGTCGTATTCTGGTTTACGGTTGACCGTATTCTTTTTTGCAGGTCACGGTATTTGCCGATGTTCAGGCTGGCGGGTTCATCGTTGAGTTTTGACAACCACACGAGGTTATCTTTTAAAAGATTGAGTGAGGCATTTTGCTTTACCCGCTCATTTTCTGTCTGTATAACGAGGTCGTGTCCGTAATCTTTGTGCCAGGTAAGATAAGTGGCTTTATTAATCTGATCCCAGGGTAATGCATTTGGCACATCTTTTTCCCTGATCTTAAGATACTCATAAGAATCGGGCAATACGATATCGGGTTCAATTCCTTTTAACTGCGTTGAACCTCCATTGATACGATAAAACATCTGGAATGTAAGTTTTACTGCACCCATATCGGTTCTGCCACTGTTCATGTCGACCACATTACCAAAGGGTACTGTTTTTTGTACCGTTCCTTTACCATAAGTAGATGTGCTACCAATTACCACTCCCCTTCTGTAATCCTGGATGGCGCCTGCAAAAATTTCACTGGCAGATGCACTGAGTTCGTTTACCAATACCGCCAGCGGTCCATCATATAATGTTCCCGGACGCTGGTCGCCATAGACATTTGCCTTCCCGTCTCTGTCGCGCACCTGCACTACTGGGCCCTGGTTTATGAACAGACCTACCATTTGTATTACTTCATACAATGATCCGCCTCCGTTATTACGAAGATCCATTACAAGACCCTGTATATTTTCTTTTTTGAGTTTTACAATTTCTTTTGCCACATCTTCTGAACAACGATTCCCATTTTCACGCTCGTAGTCGGCATAAAATTCGGGCAGCCATATATATCCAATCTTTTTACCTCCTTCTTCTACCACTGCACTTCTTGCAAAGGTTTCATCGAGTACAATTTCATCACGCTGCATGGTGATTACTTTAATGGTACCATCCGATTTTTTTACCGTGAGTCTTACCTCTGTTCCTTTGTTACCCCTGATGAGTTTTACCACATCTTCGGTTGCAAAGCCAGCCACATCTACCGGTTCAGCAGCACCCTGTGCCACTTTCAACACTACATCATTTACTGCCAGTTCTCCCGATTTCCATGCAGCACCACCGGGTTGAACGGATGCAATCTTCACACCAAAATCATCTTCGGTGAGTTGTGCACCAATTCCATAAAAACGGCCACTCATCTGCTCATCAAAAGACCTTTTTTCTACCGGTGCAAAATAATCGGTATGCGGATCCATGAGACTGGTTACAGAATTGATAAAGGTGTTGAAGCGTTG
>DPWF01000062.1:0-756 GCA_003526435.1 Chitinophagaceae bacterium
TATACCAATCGTACTGCACAACCTGAGCTGGTAGACAATGCCGGGTTTGTAGTTTTTGACAGCGTGGAAACAGTACTCGCTATTGCTGTACCCGGCTGCAGTGAATATACCCGCAAACAAACGGATGAATTAACCGAGTGGGTTAAACGCCCGCAGATTGGTATGCAGGGTCTGGTGTACATTAAGTGTAATACAGATGGTTCTTATAAAAGTAGTGTCGATAAGTTTTATAGTGAAGACAAACTGAAAGCCATTGCAGATGCTGCTGGTGCCAAAGCAGGCGATCTGGTGTTGATACTGGCCGGCAGAGAAGAAAGAACCAGAAAAGCCACCAGTGAACTTCGGCTGGAAATGGGAAGAAAACTGGGTCTTAGAAAAGATGATGAATTCAAATTGTTGTGGGTACTAGACTTCCCCCTGTTTGAATACGATGAAGAAGGTAACAGATGGGTGGCGCGCCATCATCCGTTTACTTCTCCAAAACCTGATCAGATTGAAGTAATGATCAATAATAATCCTGTTATTGAAAATGCCGACAAATACCTCGAACATCCTTATTCCAATATCAAGGCCAATGCATATGATATGGTATTGAATGGTAATGAAATTGGTGGAGGCTCGATTCGTATTTACCAGCGTGAATTACAGGAGAAAATGTTTGCAGCGCTGGGTATGAGTGAAGAGGAAGCACAACACAAATTTGGGTTCTTATTAGGTGCTTTTGAATATGGTGCACCTCCGCATGGTGGTATTGCT
>DPWF01000062.1:815-2871 GCA_003526435.1 Chitinophagaceae bacterium
CATCCGTGATTTTATTGCTTTCCCGAAAAACAACAGTGGTCGTGATGTTATGTTAGATGCCCCAAGTACAATTGACCAGCAGCAGTTTGATGAATTGCAGATTAAGCTGGATTTGAAAAGCTAATCTCATTACTTATAAGCCACAGATTCACAGATTATTTTCTACTCTGTGAATCTGTGGCTTATTTTATTTAGCAAATGCAGCCGGATATTGTTCCATGGCTTTCCTGTGAACAGTGTTGATCATTTCTTTCCTGACCAACCAGAAAATGCTATATAAAATAAATAATCCAGAGAACAGATAATATTCAAGCAGTGTAGTATTCTCTTTTCCTAAAACACCAAAAAGACCCTCGTTTAATGACCTGCTACCAATCTGAATAAAGAAAATCAGGTAGAAAAATCCAAAATCAAAATATTGTGGGTCAGTCATTAATAATTTCTGCCGATGTTGTTTTCTGATTTTTTTATTTAGTAATTCTTGTGAAATAAACATATACAGGAAAACAAGCCCCATGGCACTCAATCCGTACATCAACATATTTGCGCTTACTGAAAACTGCTGGTAGGTTGTAACTAAAAGTATCAGCAATATGGTTAAGGCCACTTTTGGAAAAGTAAAATAAGACCATAACAACTTTCGTCTCATTTGCTTATATGACTTACGCATATAAATTGATTTTGACCGCACAATCTCTTTCAAACCAAAGCTTCCAAATGATACATGCACTTCTTCCAGGGCTTTTTTAAATTCCATGGAAGGATCGGCTTGCATTTTAGCTTCAATGGCATTGGCCATATGATCTACTATTTCTACCTGTACATCATAATAGTGTATACCCTTTCGGTTACAATAAGCATATAATTCCTGAACCTGTTCATCCGTCAGCATAACTATGCAGTTTTGGGTTGAAAAATCAGTGATAAGTTGTTTAGAAATGATTGCAGTTCATTCAATGACTGAATAGATTGTTTTTTTCCTGCTTTTGTGAGTGCATAATATTTACGCATTCTGTTTCCCACCGATTCAATTTCAGTTTCCAGTATTCCTTCTTCTTCCAGCCGGTGCAGAAGAGGGTACAAAGCGCCTTCTGTAATATCGAGGTGCCCTTTTGTCAATTCACGTGCTTTCTGCGTTATCTGATAACCATACATACGCCCATTATCTTTTAAAAGCTGAAGAATAATGGGTTCCAGACAACCTTTATATAAGGCAGACTTATTCATACCGTAAAAATATAAAAAAGTACATAAATACCTAATTTTCTTAGGTATCACTACTTTTTTAGTTTTTTCCGGTGGATCTGTGAATCTGTGGCTTATATATTTGAGTAGCTGACTGATGGACGCTATGATATCTTTATTTTTGGGCATATTGAAACCATGACCAAAAAAGAAAGATATAAAGCAGTTATTGATTATTTCAACGAGCAGATTCCGGTTGCAGAAACAGAATTGATTTATGATAATCCATTTCAGTTATTGGTAGCTGTAATTCTCTCTGCACAATGCACCGATAAAAGGGTGAACCTGACCACACCCGCCATTTTTGCGAAATTTCCTACTCCGGTTGAATTGGCAAAAGTGAGTTTTGAGGAGCTGTTCCCTTATATCAAAAGTATTTCTTACCCTAACAATAAAACAAAACACCTGATTGGTATGGCCAATATGCTCCTTGAGCAATTCAATGGCGAAGTACCCATGACAGTTGAGCAACTCGTAAAACTACCTGGTGTAGGAAGAAAAACTGCAAACGTAATTACAAGTGTAATTGACCAGCAGCCCAATATGGCGGTAGATACACATGTTTTCAGGGTCAGTAAAAGATTAGGATTGGTACAAGAAAAAGCCAGCACACCGCTGGCAGTTGAAAAAGAACTGATCAAATATATTCCGGAAGAACTGGTACACAAAGCACATCACTGGCTCATATTACACGGAAGATATACCTGCCTTGCCCGCAACCCTAAATGTGAATCTTGCGGTCTTACAGATTTGTGCAGGTATTATGCTAAAGAGGTAAGAGGGAAAGTTTGATTTTATGATCTTTGATTTT
>DPWF01000062.1:2897-5922 GCA_003526435.1 Chitinophagaceae bacterium
AAAATCAAAGATCATAAAATCAAAACTTAGAAATCAAATCCTATTGCAAAATAATACACCGGTGCTCCTTTAAAAATTCCTTTCATGGGCCAGCCGGCATCAAATTTCATGAAGTAACCCAGTAAAGTGCTTCTTGCACCAAAACCATAACCACCGGCAAATGGCCCGAGACCTCCTGCATCTATTCGTACAACAACCGGAGAAGATGGATCGGCTATCACTTCACCCGGACGCTTGATGCCATTGTATTTTCCATTCCATGCAGTACCCAGATCGAGGAACTGTACAAGTTGGAAATTACGGAGGAATGCATTGTTGATGGGTTTGTTGATCAGTGTAGCAAATAAAGGGAACCTGAATTCACTGTTAATTACAAATGCATTGTTACCGTTGGCAATATTTTGTCTATATCCGCGCATATTTACTGCCAATGACTGGAAAGCATATGACTGATCTGGTGCAGGTGTATTCTGGCTATTGAACTTGGGTCCAATCCAGCCATCTACACCACCGAGATAATAAATCAATTTTTGTCCGCCCCAAGAGAAATCAGCAGCAGCACGTCCTGCCCATATGAAGTTGCGGTATATTTTATAATAATAACGTGCATCGAAACCGAGGTTGAATGTTCCCTTCCCATTATTCAAAGATGTTTTGAAGGTTGGCATATTTACATCAAAATATACCTTGTAACGAAGCCCGTTCCAGATGTTCTGGGTAGGGTTAATGGTATTATCGTGAACATATTCAATACGCGATACGATATAACGACTGATGGTATCAGGAAATGCCAGTGCATTCGGATCAGGTATTCCGCTACCATTATCGAAAGGACGTAATACACCCCGGTCTGTTCTTAAACCAACAGTTGCCCTTAAACTTTTTACTTCATTAAACGCATATGTGATATTACCCTGATAAAGGTTGGTGATCAACATACTGTTATAAGGAATATTATAGAAGTTGCTCACATTACTTCTGTAATAAGTAAGGCCCCAATCGAAACGTCTGCGTAAATTCTGATAAGAGAAGAATACATCTTTATCGCTCAGGTTGGTACCAAAACGGAAACCACCCACAAATTTCTGATCCTCGAATAAATCGCTCACACCTACACGGAAAGTAAAGTTGAAATCGTTACCGTTATTGAGCTGAACAGGTCCGGCACCCCCGGCGTATGGCTGATACCTGTTAACAAGTACGTTGTTGGTAAACCCGCTCAGGATATAATCGCTGCTGAACTTTAAACGGTAATCAAATAATCTTGAGCGTTCAAGTGTAGTAGTTTTGGGTATCACTTCTTCGTCGACGATGCGTCGCGATGTATCTGCTTTTTCATTTGCAAATTCATTCTGGAAGAAATCTTTTGCCGCTTTAACAACAGTATCTTTTGTGGCAAGGCCATTATTATAAATAATTGCTTTTCCCTCTACCGTTTTCTTTTCCTCCATTACTTTTTTCATGTATTCAGTTGGACGACTGTTTACATTTCTCTTGTTCAGCGCCTGTTCATCAACACGGAGTTTATACAGGAATTTGAAATCACCTTCTCTTCTTACCTCACTTACCTGACCATTGTCGCCGGCAATTCTTGTTTCAAGTAAAGAACTCTGGTAATTGGTAATGGGGAAGGTGTAGGTAGAATCTTTGTACACCTGGAAATAGCTAACACTATCAGGTTCATCTTTCTGCCATGCGCGTAAGGTAGAATCGAATTCTTTGGGTGATGGGTTACGTAGTAATTCATCACCAACATAATACAAGGTATCGAGACCAGTTCTTTGTGTTGCAAAGAAGCCTGCCCAACGGTTACCCACACCATTTTCATCTGCTACAAAGGTGAAATGGTTAGTGTTGTACTGCATTGGGTATGATGCATTGCCATATTTGAGGTTAGTAAGTTGTGTGATTTGTTTTTGTTTACTGGTATTCAGAATGTCTACCATGAAAACATTGTAACGATGTCTGCTGGGTAACACAGTATCTGCATTCACAGCAGTAGGAGACGGTCTGTTTGAACTGAAAATAATACCGGAACGATTGGGGAATGAAACAAAAGTAGGGTTCAGGTCATCGTATATATCATCTGTTACCTGTTCCAGTTTATTCTGTTCAATCTTGTAAGTGAAGATGTCGGTATGCCCGTTTTTTACGGCACTAAAAATGAGTGAATTGGCATCGAGCATAAAACTTGCATCAAGCAACTGGTCAACGCCCTCTATTTCCTGTTTATAACGCTTGAGTCGCGCGATCATGTCATACACAAACATTTTGATCTTGCCTTTTTCCCAGTATGCTACTAATAAGCGGGTGCCTTTTCCATCCCAGGCGAGAACAGGGTAGTTGGGATTTACATCTCCCTGGTTGGTGCGTACGCCACTTTTCAGGAGGATTTTTCCATCATAGAAATTCTCCATCAGTTTCACACAATAAATACCTCTGTTGAATTCAACCACCGCATAAGTGGTACTTCTTGGATTAGGGTTGGCCTGAAAGCGGAAAAAATCTTTTTTGCGTACTTCTTCTGAAACATTCAACTGCCCCCTGGGTGCATTTCTGCGCTGACGGATATCTCTTGAATATCGTTCCTGCTGATATTGCATGAATTCAGACAATACATCCTTAAACTTCTTTTTACAAACACGCATACAGGCCTGGTTGAGGTTTTTGTAGATACGTGCCAGATAGAGGAGATAGGTAATATTTTCTTTGCGGTATTTTTCTCCGATATAATACCAGAATGAATGACCCGCCAACACTGGTTTTTCAAAGGCAAACTGGTAGAAAGAACGATAGGAGCCACTCAGCATGGCACTCTTCAGGTCATCGTCTTTGGAAGTGCTCCATGGTTCGGCTGCATATGATACATAACCATCTACCAGCCATTTGGGTAAGTCGAGTAGGGCCTGATTGCTGGCAAATTCGCCAATATCATCACCAAACAGGAGATTGTCGGTTAATACTTTGGCAATTCCTTCCTTGATCTGACGTTTGAGGTTGGCGTGATTACCATCGAAATACACAA
>DPWF01000005.1:0-2380 GCA_003526435.1 Chitinophagaceae bacterium
GTGGACCACACAAAGTAATATGGCAGACAACACTGCTCCCATTCCATCTATCAAAAAAATCTGCCATGGTTTTAAAGAAAAAATATTGAATGACATAGGTTTTATTGATTGATGAGTACCCGGTATTCAGCCGGAATAGCTATTCCTTTGAATTGATTGGTAAGACCATAGAAAATAAGTAGGGTTAAACATATACCCAGTATGATGATAATATTTGCCTGTTGTTTTGGTGAAGTTCCAAACAATGACATCTTCATTTTTTTAGTGTGAATAGCGGCAATATGTCCAAAGAAAGAGAGGATGGCCAATGCATAGTATGGAATAAAAAACAGGTTGAACGGAAAACTGTTTAACCCCGCAACACCAAAATAAAAATTGGTATCAAGTTGTAATAGCAAGCGGCCGGCTAATACAGCACTAACATGAATAATAAGAAAGAAAGCCATGTAGAAACCTGTCCATAAGTGTAACCTGTCATAAAACCCGGCAGCCATTTTTCTTTGCAATCTGAATAAGCGTATGCCTGATACAATCTGAATCAGCACTGCTATCAATAAAAAAAATTCTACAAACGGGTTGCGGTATACTACCCGGAATGACTCCATGGTACTGATGTGTTTTTCAGCACCTTCTAATGCAGTTATATGATTGAAGAGATGAAAACCAATAAAAAGGCTGATACATAATCCAGACAGGTAATGAACTCTTTTAAGCATCATGTGAAGCAGGTGCTGGTTTGATGGTTAAAATTACGGAAGATTTATTGCTCACTTTATTGAATGGAAATAAAACAGATCAATAGTATACAAACGACACTTTTATATATATGAGTGCAGCCTTTTTGATTGGATATAAAAACACAATTGAAATTTCTTAACCCACATCAATCAACCGTAGTAGAGCGCAGGCTAAGTTTACAAAAATCGAAGTCTGTATGTTTAAAACACCTGGTAAATGGTTCGGCCTGTGCATGATATTGTCGTTTCTGTCATATGGCATTGGTATGGGTTTAATGGAAACAATCAATGCACCCGCATTACAACCTGCGCAGTTGCAGGAACACAGCAGTCAGGTAGTAACTGGCGGCATACTTGTAACTGTTTTTCATACCCTGTTCAATATTGCATTGCTGCTTGTCATGTTCAGCAGATTAATGCAATGCCATCGTATGTTGTCCAGATTTTATTTGGCTACCGGCTTGCTGGCAACAAGCATGCTGGCTTTTGGTGGTATTTGTATGATGCTGCCGGTTTCATTTAGTGAACAAATGAGCGGACCTGTTAAGACAGATCAGGTGTTGTTTTCTGCTGTGGCCNNTTTATGCTTACCAGATGGGCATGTTTACATGGGGCATTGCCGGACTGGTTCTTTGTTATCTGCTCCACAAATCAGGCCTTGTTCCGTTTGTATTTGCTGTCTGGGGTTGTATTGGTTATTTGATTTTTATTACCGGAACGGTACTTGAATTGTTTGGTTTACCTGTTGGTATGCTATTTTCTATACCCGGAGGGTTGTTTGAAATTACACTTAGTGTGTGGTTAATCAGGTATGGGTTTAAAGATGAGTTACCCGGTTGAAAACAATATGCTTTTTACGATCAGTATGAAGGTCTGTTTCTTTCCGCAACGCGTTTACGAATCCGGCTCAACGATTCAGGTTTTACACCTATATAAGTTGCTATATGGTACTGTGGAAGTTTTTGAAAAATATCGGGTTGTGTTTCCATCAGTTTGAGATACCTCATTTCAGGTGTTTCGGTTAAATAAGACGACATCCATTGCTGCTGCTCCAGAAAAACGGTTTCCATAACGGCTCTTGAAATGGTTTCAAAACGGGGAAATTGTTTGAACAATGCCTGACCCTTTTGTTCATTGCCAACAACAATGGAAACATCTTCTATACATTCCAGACTCCCTTCCGCAGTTGCATTAATGGCAAAGCTGGTGAGTGAAATAATCCATTGCCCCTTTTGATAAAAATGAGTGGTAATTTCTTCACCATTTACCATTTTGAATTGTCTTACAGCACCTTCGAGCACAAAAAAACTGTCTTTGTTATATTGACCTTCTTTTACAATGAGTTGCCCCTTGGTAAACTTTTTTGTTACCATGCTATCCAGTATGGCTGTTTTTTCATCGGGAGAAAGTGTAGCGAATCTTGAAAAATATTGTATCAGAGGATGATCCATGGTTAACTGGTCTTATAACAGTTTAGACTGGAAGGGTTAGTCAATGCCGGGTTCTGTCATACATCAAATATAATGCTGTTGCAACGTGTTTGAAAGTTGGTGGGGGAATCATACGGTTGTATTTAATTTATGACAACCGTTTATTTTCCATCACTGGAAGGGCATAAATGCTGTCATCGGGTTTCAACTATA
>DPWF01000005.1:2400-7887 GCA_003526435.1 Chitinophagaceae bacterium
GTTCATCCTGTTTTCCGTTACTTTATTTTCTGTATCGGGATTCAGGTGTTTTTTATCTTTTCGGTTTTTGCGGATCAGAAAGATCACTAATACTAATGCAAGTAGTACCACCATAACAATCGGTAATGCATCTTTCGTTTCCATATGATAGGTTTATTGGTTATACGGTTCTGCAACCATTGTAAGGTATAAAAAGAAGCTGAGGAACTGAAGCGGAAGAAAGTATGGGCATTTGGTTGTTACCTGGAAAGNNGAAGTGCACGATTGCACAGGAAAATCGTTGATGGGCAAATGGTTCAGTAAGCTCCTCATTAATCTGCCTGTTGCTTCATTTGGCAAACCACCAAAAATTCAGGTTATTTGCAAACAAATCAATCTCATGCTCCCCAAGTTCAAACGTATCCTCCTCAAATTATCGGGTGAAGCCCTTTTAGGTGACCAGAGAAATGGCGATCCTTTTAACCCAAAGATCATTGAACAATATGCCCATGATATTAAGCTGGTAACCAACCTGGGTGTTCAGGTGGCCATTGTAATTGGTGGTGGTAATATTTACAGGGGTATGAATGAAGCCGATAGTGGTATTGAACGGGCACATGGCGATTATATGGGTATGCTGGCAACGGTTATTAATGCTATGGCCATGCAGGCCATGCTCGAAAAAATTGGTGTGTACACCCGTTTACAAAGTGCCATTAATATGGAGCAGGTGGCCGAACCTTATATCCGCAGGAAAGCACTACGCCACCTCGAAAAAGGTAGGGTGGTTATTTTTGGAGCAGGTACCGGAAACCCCTATTTCACTACCGATACCGCAGGTTCATTAAGGGCCATTGAAATGAAGGCTGATGTTATTTTGAAAGGCACCCGGGTAGATGGTGTTTATACCGCCGATCCGGAAAAGGACCCAACGGCTACCAAATACGATAAAATCAGCTTCCAGGAATGTATTACCAATAACCTGAAAGTAATGGATATGACGGCTTTTACCCTTTGTATGGAAAACAAACTCCCCATTATTGTTTTCGATATGAATAAACCCGGAAACCTGCTGAAAGTGGTGGAAGGAATGAATGTAGGGACTTTTGTGAGCTAATGGCCCACTGGTGTAAAATAAAAATAACCAAGCCGGGTCGTTGTTAACTTCATTATAATGAAAAAACTGCTGTTTCTTTTATGCTGTGTGAATGCCAGTCTGCTGCATGCACAGGGGCCTCTTCGTTTAACGGATGCCATACAGATTGCTTTAAAAAATAGTCTCGATATACAACTGGCTAAAAATAACCTGGAGATCAGTACCATCAATAACCATCCCGGTATTGCAGGGGCACTGCCTACGGTTACGGCTACGGCAAATGATAACGAACAGATTATTTCGATTAATCAGAAATTTTCTGATGCATCAAGAAATACCACCCGTAATAATGTAGGTTCCAATAACCTTTCAGTGGGAGTAACCGGTACCATATTACTTTCGAACGGCTACCGTGTAGTTACCACCAAAAAAAGACTGGGTGAACTGGTACAGCAAAATGAACAGTTATTGAACGTTCAGGTACAGAATACCATGGCAGCCGTGGCCACCCGTTATTACGATATTGTAAGAAACCAGGGTTTTATTAAAACCATTGAACAGTCGATAGAAGTGTTCCAGAAAAGACTGGATATTTTATTGGCGAGAAAGGAAGCAGGACTTTCAAATAATGCAGATATTTTTCAGGCCCGACTCGATCTCAATGCACAGGTACAGCAAAAATTACAACAGGAGCTGGTGATTCAACAGGGTAAGACCGATTTATTAAACCTTCTTTTTTTAAACCCTGATTCTTCTGTTACAAGTGTTGATACCATTGTGGTAGAAAAGAACATACTGTTGGCAACCGTACAGGCGGCACTGAAAAGCAATCCACAGATGCTGAGTGCCGAGCAGCAGATAAAGATTAATGAGCTGATTGAAAAAGAAACAGCAGCCCTGGGTAAACCAACACTACGCGCCAATTCGGGTTACAATTTCAGTAACACAAAAAGTGGAGCTGGTTTTGCTTTGTTGAACCAGAGTTATGGTCCCTTTCTGAGTGTAAACTTGAGTATACCTATATATAATGGCTCGGTGTTTAAGCGACAGTTACAGGTGGCAGAAGTAAACTCAAGAAATGCGGTATTGCAGAAAGAAACCCTATTACAGTCATTGGAAGCGGGTGCCGTAAGAACTTACCAGGCCTATAAAAATGCCCTGCAACAACTTGAAACAGAAGTTGAAAACTATAAACTCTCCATGCAACTGGTTGATCTGGTACTGAAACGATTTGAATTAAACCAGGCTACCATTATTGATGTAAGACAGGCCCAGCAAAGTTTTGAAGCCACCAGCTTCAGAATGGTTAACCTGAATTATACCGCAAAACTGGCCGAAATAGAATTGAAAAGACTCGCGAATATGCTGGTACCTTGATTTTGGCAGTGACCCCAGAAAAATAGTCCATACATATAGCATAATCTCCCGCATCAACTATAAAATATCATAGCTCGTAGCCCATAGCTCGAAGCTGTTTTTTCACCTTGCTGATCATATTGTGTTTTTTTGGCATAATTTATGCTCGATTTCTTACTGCTGAACACCTGTTCCTGAAATCGGCATACCATGAAAAAACTAACCCTACTCCTGCTGCTTGTATTAGGTATGGCATTTTCTTCGGAGGCTCAATCGCTGGATGAGTCACTGGAAAAATACAACTCCGTTTTTCCACAGGAAAAACTCTATGTACATTTTGACAATAATGCTTATTTACCTGGCTCACTCATTGGCTATAAAGCCTATTTCATGAGCGGTCCCGAACCATCAAAGCTGAACCGCAATTTTTATACAGACTGGCACGACGAGGATGGAAGGCTAATAGCGCACCATGTTTCGCCAATCGCCCTGTCATCAGCTTACGGAACATTTGAAATACCTAAAGCATATAAAGGACAGCATATATACTTAACAGCATATACACAATGGATGCTGAATTTCGACACAGCATTACTTTTCAAAAAGAAGATTACTGTTTTGCAAGCTAACCCGGGGCCCTCACGCATTGCAAAATCTGCTAACAATTATTCTTTACGCCTGTTTCCTGAAGGAGGAAATCTGGTGGTTGGTGTGGATGGATTGGTGGCTTTTAAAGCAACGGATCATAATGGAATACCCATTGCTGTTAACGGCCGTATTGTTAATAAACAGGAAGAAGAAATAACCACCTTCAAGTCGGTTCATGATGGTATGGGCAAATTTGGTATTAAACCTGTTGCAGGTGAAACCTATACAGCAATATGGACCACACCTGACGGTAGTTTGCAAAAAACACTTTTGCCGGCAGCGCTTACAGAGGGCATCAGTATACAGTTAAGAGGAACATCAATCAGCCGCTACCTTGAAATAGAACGTTCGGTAAATATGCCATTTGCCTACAGAAAACTCACGATGGTTCTTACCATTAACCAGCAGGTAGTGATGAGAGGTGTGATTAACCTGGAGAAACAGGATAAGCTGATTACAAAAATACCTGTACATGATCTTCCCTCAGGAACAGCTACACTTACCATTCTCGCGGCTAATAATCAGCCCCTTTGCGAACGTTTATTCTTTATAGACAATGAAGAATACCGTTCGGGTGTTGATGTACATACTGATACCATCGGGTTGGAAAAAAGAGCAAGAAACAGTTATGAAATTGTGTTACCCGATACGATTCCGGTGAATATGTCATTATCGGTCACCAATGATGATGTACCTGATGATTCATCAGAACATATCATCAGTTCATTATTATTATCAAGCGATATAAAAGGATATGTACATCACCCTGCTTATTACTTTCATTCATCAGATGATTCAGTAAAACAGCATCTCGATCTGGTGATGCTTACCAATGGCTGGCGTAAATACCGGTGGGAAAAAGTACTCGACAGTACAGGCTGGAGCATAAAATACCCGCTCGATACTGCCTACCTGAGTTTATCGGGTAAAATAGATGGTGTAAACCCTAACCGGCTTGCCAAATCGGAAACCATGAACCTGATATTGAGGGGAAAGGATTCGAGTTCGCAGATGTTTTTTGTACCGGTTACTGCAAATGGTGTTTTCAAGGAACCCAATATTGTGTTTTATGATACGGCAACACTGTTTTATCAGCTCAACAAATTGTCCATCCTTCCGGGAAAAGGAAAAGTGTCGTTTAAATCTAGTTTGATAGACACAGCTTTTGAAAAATTTATTGTACCAACCCCTGTTTATTATTACGATACATCCAGAATGCGTTTGTTACGTGAGGCTGCTTTTGCACAGGATCGATTGAGCATATTGCAACAACAGACTACCTTAAAAGAAGTAATAGTAACGGCAAAAAGAAAAACCCGCCTCGAAGAAATGGATGATTTATATACCAGTGGATTATTTCGGGGCAATGATGCTATATTATTCGATCTGGTGAACGACCCCAAGGCACTTTCCAGTTTTACGGTATTTGATTATTTACAGGGACGTGTTGCAGGCTTACAGATTGTTGGTGCGCTTACACAATCTCCGTCGGCTATCTGGAGAGGCTCACCGGTAGGTTTTTTCCTGAATGAAATGCCCAGCGATGCACAGTCTATGAGTGCTATTCCCATGAGTGATGTGGCTTATATTAAAACATTCAGACCACCTTTTTTTGGCTCGGCTTTCAGCAACGGTGGAGGTGCCATTGCTGTTTATACCAAACGCGGAGCCGATGTAACAGCAAATATCCAAGGCATGGATAACATGCAATTAAGTGGTTATACAGTAGTGAAGGAGTTTTATGAACCTGATTATTCCGTACCTCAAACATCGCATAATAAAACAGATACCAGGAGAACTTTATACTGGGAACCCAATATTATTACAGATGGGTCGGTACAAAAAATCAGGGTATCGTTTTATAATAATGATATCAGCAGAAAAATCAGGCTGGTATTGGAAGGCGTGAATAACGATGGGCAATTCATTTCTGTTCGTAAATTGCTGGAATAAATAAATGAAAGTGCAGCCGTCTATTGTTTCAAAATTACCCACAGTTGGTACTACCATATTTACCGTCATGAGTCAGTTGGCTGCCCGGCATCAGGCAGTTAATCTCGGTCAGGGTTTCCCTGATTTTCCCATGCATGAAACTTTAACGGGGCTGGTTGATAAAGCCATGCGCGATGGGTATAATCAGTACACGCATATGAATGGCTATCCGTTTTTGCGTGAACAACTGGCAGCCAAAGCAGCAGCTTTGTATGGAACAAAGATTGATCCGGATACAGCTATCACCATTACACCAGGCGGTACTTATGCTATCTACACTTCGCTTACAACTGTGTTAAGACCCGGCGATGAAGTGATTGTATTTGAACCGGCCTATGATAGTTATATACCCAATATTGAAATCAATGGAGCAAAAGCCATCCGTATTCCATTAACTTATCCGTCGTATGCTATTC
>DPWF01000333.1:0-225 GCA_003526435.1 Chitinophagaceae bacterium
AATTGATACACAGGGGATATCATTTGAAGTGGTATTGGAAGATGTTCAAACCCTTAACCAATGGGCCATAGATGGCAAACTAGACATTACAAAAATCAGCTATGGAGTTTTACCCCTTGCATTAAACCAGTATAAAGTATTGAACAGCGGCGGTGCATTGGGAAACGGTGTAGGACCATTACTTATTACAAAAGATCCCACAGTTACTTCAAAAGATATTGACAG
>DPWF01000333.1:266-645 GCA_003526435.1 Chitinophagaceae bacterium
CGATTGCCATACCTGGCAAGAACACAACGGGGCATATGCTTTTTTCGCTGGCCTACCCAAATGCGTTGAACAAAAGCTTCCATGTATTTCATGAAATTGAAGAGCTGGTGTTATCCGGAGCAGTAGATGCAGGTGTTATTATTCATGAAAACCGTTTTACTTATCAGCAAAAGGGTCTGCACAAAATTATTGATCTTGGCAATTATTGGGAAGAACGAACAGGTTTACCCATACCTCTTGGTGGCATTGTAGCACACAATCGTTTAATTGATACCGTTGCCATACAAGTAGACGAACTGATTCGCAAAAGTGTGGAATATGCATTTGCACATTACCCGCATCTCACAGCTTATGTAAAAGAACATGCACAGGAAATGAG
>DPWF01000333.1:662-9219 GCA_003526435.1 Chitinophagaceae bacterium
GCAGCATATTGATCTGTATGTAAATGATTTTTCGGTTGATCTTGGTACCGAAGGAAAAGCTGCCGTACAAAAATTACTGGAAGTGGCGCAAAGTAATCCTGATCAGCCAGTTTTTTTGCATTAACCATTTATCAAATTCACAAATACACAGACAAAGATTTCAGGAACTTGTCTAAAACCTGCTATACATGAGTACACTCTTGAAGGATTTATATTCGCCTGCATTTTACAACCAGTTTGTCATCACTTTAAAGAAAACCATTCCATCTGTTGATAAGAAGAAATTCCTGGATCAGATTTTTACACCGGCATTTGAAAGTTATGAATTAAAAGAAAGAATGGCGCATACAGCTCATGTGTTGCATCGGTTCTTTCCTCAAGATTATAAGACTGCTGCCCCCCTATTGTGCGAACTGGTGGAACAGATCAAAGTACATGGTCCTGTAGCCAGCAGCATTGAATACCTTTTTATTCCCGAATATATTTATTTGTATGGGCTGAATGATTATACCCGTTCTGTAACCGTAATGGAGAAAGTAACACAATTCATCACCTGCGAATTTGCCATCCGTCATTTCATCCTCAGGTATGAAGAGAAAATGATACCCCAAATGCTCAAATGGTCAACACATAAAAGCCGTCACGTGCGTCGGTTAGCCAGTGAAGGTTCAAGACCACGTTTACCATGGGCCATGGCGCTACCCAAACTCAAAAAAGATCCTTCTCCCATTTTACCCATACTCGAAAACCTGAAACAAGACAGTTGCGAAGTGGTAAGAAGAAGCGTGGCCAATAACCTGAACGATATTTCAAAAGATAATCCACTCGTTGCGTTACAAATAGCAAAACAATGGAAAGGACTTAGTACTGAAACCGACGCCATTATTAAACATGCATTGCGAACTTTATTAAAAGCGAGCCACCCTACTGCTTTGTCTTTTTATAAACTTACTGCCGATCATTTCAAACTCAGTCGCTTTAAAATCAATACAGCCAGCATATCTATAGGTGAATACCTGCAGTTTGAGTGTATAATTGAAAACAGCAGCAACAAGACTCAAACACTTCGGCTGGAGTATGCAGTATATTACCTTAAAAACAATGGTACGCGCTCTAAAAAAGTTTTCAAAATCAGTGAAAGAACAGTAGGGGCCGGGGAAAAAGTGCAGATCGTACGCAGGCAAAGTTTTAAACCAATCACCACCCGCGTTTTTTACAGGGGAGTTCACCAGTTGTCCATTATTATGAATGGGAATGAAAGCAAGCCTTTATCATTTGAGCTATCTTAATCTCTACTCTCTTCTTTTTTCATAGCTAACAATTTAAATCCATAGCTATGAAAAAAGAAGAGAAGGTTAGTTAATTCATTTCACTGAGTTCCAGCCAGCGCATTTCTTTTTCTTCCAACTCATGTGTAATGACAATCATACGATCACTGAGTCTGGAGATGTCTTCAAAAGGCAGGTCACCACGACTCATCTGCTCAGTGATCTGTTCTTTTTCTTTTTCCAATGCAGGTATTTCCTTTTCCAGTAATTCAAACTCTCTCCGCTCCTTAAAACTCATTTTCTTTTTTTCTTCTGTCTCATTGGCTTTTGCTGTACTATCCTGTCGCTTTTTCTCTGCTGCCAGTGTTGAATCAGCCATTATCTGCTCCTGCTCCTTCTGCCAAATACGGTATTGTGTATAGTTACCGGGGAAATCTCTTACTTCTCCTTCACCTTCAAACACAAATAAATGATCAACAAGCCTGTCCATAAAATAACGGTCGTGAGAAACAATCATCACACAGCCCTGATAGTCACTGAGAAAATTTTCCAATACAGCGAGCGTGGGTAGATCAAGGTCGTTTGTTGGTTCATCCAGTATCAGAAAATTCGGATTTCGGAAAAGAATGGTCAATAACTGAAGTCGTTTCTTCTCACCGCCACTTAACGACGACAAATAAGTATATTGTTTATCTGGTGGAAACAGGAACAGCTCCAGAAATTGTGCCGCGCTCAAACTTCCCCCCTTTGCCAATGGAAAACTCTCCGCAAAACTTTTTACATACTCAATTACACGCAGGTCTTCTTTTATCTGTAATCCCTGCTGTGAGAAATTACCAAAAATAACGGTGTCACCAATATTGATTTTACCACTATCGGCTGTTTCCAGTTGCTGTATGATGTTAAGAAAAGTAGATTTGCCCACCCCATTTTTCCCAATGACTCCTATTCTTTCTCCTTTGGTAAACGTGTAGTCAAACCCTTTGAGAATGGGCAGTTCACCATATGACTTGTACACTTTTTTCATCTCTACCACTTTACCGCCCAGCCTGCTCATCTTCATATCAAGCTGCAGTTTTGCCTCTTCTATTTTCTGTTTGGCCCTGGCTTCTACTTCATAAAAATTATCCTGCCTGCTTTTACTCTTGGTGGTACGTGCCTTGGGTTGCTTTCGCATCCATTCCAGTTCTTTTCTGTACTGGTTACGGGCCTTATCAATACTGGCCTGCTCACTGTCTATGCGGGCAGCTTTTTTCTCCATGTAGTTTTCGTAATTACCCTTATACACATACATGTTCTCCCGTTCCAGCTCCCATATTTCATCGCATACTGCATCTAAAAAATAGCGGTCGTGGGTTACGAGCAGGAGGGTAATATTTTCTGCGTTGAGATAATGTTCCAGCCACTCAATCATTTCTACATCGAGGTGGTTGGTGGGCTCATCCATCATCAACAAAGTGTGTTGATGCTCAAAACCAATATCAATCAATGTTTTGGCCAATGCCACACGTTTGCGCTGACCACCGCTCAAACTCTTTACAGGATTTTGCAGGTGGTGAATGTTCAGCTTACCCAGTATCTGTTTAACCTTGGCCTCAAAATCCCAGGCACCCAGTTCATCCATACGGGTAATTGTTTCTGCAATCAGGTGGCCATCTTCCGATTCAGCGGCTGCTTCATATGCACGTATTGCCGTGATGATGGGATGTTCGAGGTGAAAAATATTCTGCAGCACCGATTTGTCTTCATCAAATAAAGGTTCCTGCTCAAACAAGGCAACAGTTACTTCTTTATTGATCCAGCATTTGCCTTCATCGGCTGTTTCCTGTCCGGCGAGAATGCGCAACAAAGTAGATTTACCTACCCCATTCCTGGCAATCAGTGCAATTTTATCGCCTTCATTGATGTGAAAAGAAATATTCCTGAACAGTGGATTGATACCATAACTCTTGGTAAGCCCTTCTACAGACACGTAATGCATGGGGCAAAGATAGGGATGAGTGAGGAGTGAGTAGTCAGTAGTGAACAAAGAATCTCCTGGTAAGTATATTCACTACTGACTACTCGCTACTCACTACTCAAAGCCTTCTGATCCTGATTTCCCTGAACCAGGCTTCACCACCATGATCCTGTAAGGCAATATGGCCCGATTTTACACTGCCATAAGCAGCTACATCTTTCCATTTACCATTGGCTTTATTTTTATGCCAGGTTTCGTCCCATAAAGTGTATTCCACTACCTTTTTACCATTGAGCCAGTGTTCTACTTTACCATGGTCAACAATAATGCGTGTATGATTCCATTCACCCGCAGGTTTGCTGGCATCTTCAACAGGTGTATTCATGGCATAATTGGCGGCGGTTTTTTGCCAGTCTTCCAGTTTTGCAGGATAACCTTTGTCATCAATCAACTGGTATTCGGGGCCGCTATGATAGCTGGCGGGAAATGCTTCTGATACCAGGTATAAAATACCGCTATTGGCACCGGCAGCAATTTTCCATTCAATGGAAAGTTCGAAATGATCAAACTGTTCATCAGTAATCAGGTCAGCATGCCGGGTATTACCCTCTTTATTGCCTTTGCAATACAGCATACCTTCTTTTACCGACCATGAATCCGATCCTTTGTTTTGATAAGCTCTCCATCCGGTAAGGTTTTTACCATTGAATAAACTTTTCCAGTTTTTTTGTTGTGGATCACGGTGACGGGCAATCGTAGTAAAAATGGTCTTTTCTTTGGGGGCAGCACCTATGACTACACCTCCGCTCACGATAAGACAAGCTTGCAGAAACATATGGTTCGACATGCGCAACAGTTAGTTTGGTTTGTGGAAGATAGGGAGAAATAGTCAATAGCAGATAGTCCATGGTGAATAGCAGATGGTAAAGGGTGAATAAGGTATTTTACCCAAAAGCATTAGAAAACCATGGGCTATAAACTACCAGCCATTAGCTATCCCTTATCTTTGCTTTATGAAGCAGTTTAATGTGCCTGTTGGTTATAGGAGCCCGCTGATTAGCAGCATCAAACAGAGAAGAAAAGAGGAGGATAAACTCAAAAAAGATTTTTCTCCCACCTTACTTGATCTGGGGCCGCTTCAGATTTATCTCGCACGTCATTTCGGATTTTGTTACGGTGTGGAAAATGCTATTGAAATTGCTTTTCGTACCATTGAAGAAAATCCAGGTAAACGTATTTTCCTGTTAAGCGAAATGATCCATAACCCTCAGGTAAACGCCGATTTGCTGGCGAAAGGCGTACAATTTTTACAGGATACCAAAGGCAAACAACTGATAGCTTTTGACTCTTTGACAAAAGATGATGTGGTGATCATTCCCGCATTCGGTACTACACTTGAAATTGAATCTATTCTTACTGATAAAGGTATACCCACAGAAAAATACAATACGACCTGTCCTTTTGTAGAAAAAGTATGGAACCGAAGTGAACAGATTGCAAAAAAAGGCTACAGTATTGTAGTTCATGGGAAACCACAACACGAAGAAACCAGGGCTACTTTTTCACATGCTTCCTACCATACTCCTACGGTTGTGGTAAATGATATGGACGAGACCATTGAACTGGCTAAATATATCACCGGCGAAAAAAGACCGGAAGATTTTTATACCGAATTCAAGGGGCGTTTTTCAGCAGGTTTCGATATTGAAAAAGACCTGCAACGTATTGGTGTGGTGAACCAGACCACCCAACTGGCTACCGATACACAGGCCATATCTGATTACCTCAAATCGGTTTTCATCAGGCATTACAAACTTACTTCCGATTCTATCGCAGATCGATTTGCTGATACCAGAGACACACTTTGTTATGCCACCAACGATAACCAGACTGCTGTTACCGGAATGCTCGCCAATACCAAAGCCAATCTTGCCATCGTCATAGGTGGCTATAACAGCAGTAACTCCTCACACCTTGTTGAATTGTGTGAAGAGAAACTGCC
Organism: Chitinophagaceae bacterium; assembly: GCA_003526435.1. Classification (GTDB taxonomy): domain Bacteria; phylum Bacteroidota; class Bacteroidia; order Chitinophagales; family Chitinophagaceae; genus Sediminibacterium. The sequence goes on from DPWF01000333.1 coordinate 5,893, forward strand.
CACCTATTTTATTGATGCCGCCGATAAGCTCATCAGTAAAACGGAGATCTTAAACCGTAACTGGCGAACCAAAGAACAAACAGTTATTCATAATTACCTGCCCGAACAAAACCAGGTTCGCATACTCATGACCAGTGGTGCCAGTTGCCCCGATGCAGTGGTAGAATCCGTTATCAGGAAGCTGGCTTCATTTTATAACGTGGAGGAACAGTTATCGGCACATATCAACCCATAAATATTCATACAAAAATGAGCTGGATATTACTCATCATCGCTGGTTTATTTGAAGTAGGTTTTGCAGCTTGCCTCGGAAAAGCAAGACTTGCAACAGGTACCAACGTTATCTGGTGGTACACTGGTTTTGTGGTTTGTTTAACCATCAGTATGTTATTGCTGATTAAAGCCACTCAGCAATTACCAATTGGTACTGCGTATGCAGTTTGGACAGGCATTGGTGCCGTAGGAACAGTAATTGTGGGTATTATTTTCTTTAAGGAACCAGCAGATTTCTGGCGACTGTTCTTCATTGTCACTTTGATTGCTTCTATCGTTGGATTAAAAGCTGTATCGCATTAATTCCTACACCCTCTTTAAATCTGTAGCATATAGTAGAGTCAGTACTTACAATGGGTATATGTTTTTTTGACCATACCCTACGAAAGTATATACAAAGACAAATTTGTATATTTAATATATGCAACAAAAGATCAATCCAAAACTTTGGTGGGTAGCACTGGCAGGGTGCCTGTTTGCGTGGGCAGGTATTGGTATTCAGTTATATGATACCCTCGAAATACGTCAGTTATCTATTCCGAACACCCTGATTAAATTCTTCAGTTACTTTACCATACTCGTGAACTTATTGGTAGCGCTTCATTATAGTGCCATTGTATTTGCATCTGGTTCAGCTATGTCACGATTTTTCAGAAAACATAGCAGCACCACAGCCATCGCGGCATATATTTTAGTGGTAGGCATTATCTACAATATCAGCCTACGCAGCATCTGGACCTTTACCGGTTGGGGGCGACTATCCAATGAATTATTACACACAGTTACACCAGTCTGCTTCTTATTGTACTGGCTATTCATAACAGTAAAAGAAAAACTTTCTTTCCGGGTTATCATTTATTGGATGGTATTTCCGCTATTGTATCTTGTTTATTCCCTGATCAGGGGAACTATTGTTCATAGCTATCCCTATCCTTTTATAGATGTAAACAGTCTTGGATATTCTACAGTCATAGTAAACTGTTTGGGTGTAGCCGCCCTGTTCTTCATCCTTTTCACCGTATTTATTGTTATTAATAACCGGCTGAAACGATCACTGTGACTGAGGTTTACAAGGACCTTGATTTCTGTAAGTATGTTGCTGACATGTGTAGAAAAGGAAAAGAGAAAATATATGTTCCCTTACCACTAAAATTACCCTGCGTAAACGCAGGGTAATTTTAGTAATACTATAATACTATTCTTCTTCTGTTTTATTCTTCAGTTTTCCCAATAAACTATACGCATTTTTTAATGCAAGTTTTTGCTCCTTCCAGTTAATTATTCCATTGTCTTTCAATTCAACTCTTGCATTCTGTATGATTCCGGTTTCTACTTCCGTCATTTCAAAATTGGAGCTGTCTTTGGCTAGAAAAACATATTGCTTTCCCTCATAACGTACTACTGCAGACTCGGGAACAGAAAACACCTTCTTACTGTCCAGTTCAAAATTTCCATTCAAAAACATACCTGGCAATAATTCGTGATTCGCATTCTCAAAATGACAGTGAACCAGTCCACCCCTGTTTTCATCAACATTTCTTGTTACAAGTATCACATCTACTTCATATTTTTTTCCAGGTTTATCTGCCAGCGACACTTTAGCTTTCATTCCTTTCTTAATCAGCATAATATCTTTTTCAAAAACCGTAAGAGCTGCATGAATATCATCGGGGTCCACCAGTTCAAATAAAACATCAGCGGGGTTTAGATACTTTCCAATATTCACATTTACTTTGGTTACAAACCCATGTATCGGCGAACGGAGACTGATGGTTCTTGAAATATTATTTACTGTTAGTTTGTCCGGATCAATACCAACAATACGTAATTTCTCTTCCAGCGATTTAATCAGCACCTGTTGCGTTTTATAATCAGCTATTGCCTGCTGATATATCTTTTTACTGGTTGCATCCTGGCTGCTTAGTTCTTTTTGCCTGTCGAGGTCTGTAGAAAGAAAATCCATCCGTGCCTTTGCTACCAGATAATCTTGCTGTAACTGCACGTAACTCTGGTCTTCCAATGTAGCAATTACCTCTCCCTTATTTACTCCCATACCAGGTAGCAGGTGCGAACTTTTCAAATATCCACCCAAGGGAAAACTCACTGATACCATACTCTGGGGTGGCACGTCTACCACTCCATTTACTTTTATGGATGCACTCATCATGGTTTCTGTTGCAGTGCCCACTTCAATGGCGGCATTGCTAAGTTGGTCTGCCGTAAGGCTTACGCTTTTTTCTACCGGCGCATCTCCAGCTTCTTTAGCTGTTTCCTGTTTCTTGGTTCCGCAGGATAATACAATTACGATGACCGGTAATAAAATATATGATCGCATAATATTATGGTTGATTGTTTTGCAATAAATAATCCAGTTCAATTTCATTGAGCTGATGTTCACGCCGTGCTTCTGCATATTGTACCTGAATGGCTAAAGCCTGGGTTACGAGTGTTCCCCATTCTATATAGTTGATCTGTCCATTTTTATACTGAAGCCCCGCCGTTTGAATAATGGTATTGGATTGAGGGATGGCACTGTTTTTAAAATAAGCCAGATTAGCATTCAGTTTCTCCCTGTTTTGCATACACTGCAGCAACCGGGTACGCAAATGTATGGCAGCCATGTCTGCTTCCGCCCTGATAACATCTTCCTAAATACCGGCAGCTTCAATTTTTGCCTTACGTGATTTATTAAAAAAAGGAACTGACATCCCCAGGGTTACAGACGAAAATCTGTTACCTGCATCAAAATAACGTTCCGATCTGTTTTTATAAGTCATCCATCCCATGAGCGACTGGTTATTATAACCTACGAGCCATTCGGGCCTGAGCCTGCTTTTTTCAAGTTCCGTTTCCGATTTTGCCCTTGCAGTTTGTGCTTCGTACATCTTCAGTTCAGGATGACGCTTGAGTAAAGCAGTATCATACAATTGTTGCTGTGCAACCAGTTCATCCGATGGTTCAATTCGTACATCTTCCTGCATCAGTAAAGCCAACTCCAACTGAACAGATTTTGTATCAGATTCATTCATCAACAGCAACTGCTTATTCTGCATC
>DPWF01000234.1 GCA_003526435.1 Chitinophagaceae bacterium
CAATAGTAGTACCAACATCCAACTTACTCCGTACATGCATGGTTTGTCCGTGTGCTTCTATAATATGTTTGCAGATCGCGAGGCCTAATCCCGTTCCTCCTTTATCTCTGCTGCGCCCTCTGTCTGTTCGGTAAAAACGTTCAAAAATGCGTGGCAAATGTTCTTCGGCAATACCAATTCCATCATCACTGAATTCAATCAGTACATGTTCTTCATCAGTAGTATAAATACTGGCCACAATTGATCCATCCTGCTTACCGTATTTCACTGCATTCTCCAGCAGGTTATTGATGACCTGCCTGATTTTTTCCTGATCGGCAAAAACAGTGATCGGAGATTCACATCCTTTCTTAATACTGCACCTGATATTCTTACTTGCAGTTTTAATAGACAAGGTCTCATATATTTCCCTGATAAGATCCTGGATCACAAAATTCTCTTTATACAAAGGCTGTTCACCGCTTTCGAGTCTCGAAATTTCATCCAGGTCTTTTACGAGGTTCACCATGCGGTCTACATTTCGGGCCGTATTTTCCAGAAAACGTTTACTTATTTCAGGTGAATCCATGGCACCACCCAACAAAGTATCTACATAACCCTGTATGGCAAATATGGGTGTCTTGAATTCATGTGCCAGGTTCTGTAAAAATTCTTTACGATACGCTTCATTGTTTTTGAGCAACTCTATTTCTGCACTTCTTTGTTCGGCCCATTTTTCAACGTCTTCCCGAACTTCATCAATCCCTTTCTGTGGAAGAATGTACTTGTAATAAGTCTCTTCCCGTTTACTGGCTTTGGTCTGGTAAATAAATTTGTAAATCAGCTTGATCTTCCTGTAAATAAAAGATTCCAGTACCATCCTGATCAGCAGATAACTTCCCAGGAAAACCACAACAAAAGATACCAGCGTAATAACCCAGTCTGGACGAATTATCCAGATACCCAGTGAAATGGGCACAGACAATATCAAAGCCGTAAAAGCCGATAACTGTTGTGGTGAAAGATTCTTGGTTTTAAACATTCATAATAAAGATAAGGAGAAGAAAATTCAAGGCACAAGATTCAGGGCGGGAAGTAAGGAGACCGAAAGTCGGAAGTCCGAAAGTCCGGTTATAAAGGTACCTTGCTGGATTGTTTTTTCTTGCAGCTTGCAGCTTGCAGCNNGGATTGGCTAATAGCGGAATAAAGCTACAAGCTACAAGCTACAAGCTGAAGCGAACGCAACGCTTGCAGCTTGCAGCTTGCAGCTCAAAGCTCAAACTTATACCCAACTCCTTTAACCGTGGTGATACAATCAATGCCCAGCTTCTGGCGCACTTTGCGGATATGTACATCAATGGTGCGGTCGCCAACAATTACATCATTGCCCCAGATTTGTGAGAGTATTTCATTACGCAGAAAAACACGGCCCGGGCGCGATGCCAGCAGGTAAAGCAGTTCAAATTCTTTTTTAGCAAGGATTACTTCTGTTTCATCCACATTCACAATAAACTTTACCGGATCGATCTGGATATTACCAATCTTGATGGTTTTACCGGTTTCTTTTCCATTCAGTCTTCTGAAAAGTGCATTTACCCTGCTTACCAGCACTTTCGGACTGATGGGTTTGCTTACATAATCATCTGCACCTGTTTCCAGGCCTTTAATTTGTGAAGCTTCGTCGCTGAGTGCCGTAAGAAATATGATCAAAGTATCCTGAAACAAAGGTTGTGTACGAAGTATCTGGCAAACTTCCACCCCGGTTTTCTTGGGCATCATGATATCGAGGATGATCAGATCGGGATGTATTTGCTTGGCTCTTTCGATGGCTTCATTTCCATCTTTGGCGGTGTAAACTTCATAACCTTCTTTACTCAGGTTATAAGTGATGATCTCCAATATGTCCTGCTCATCGTCTGCAATCAAAATCTGTTTCGCCTTGCCTTCCATTGTTAACCTTATGTTTACACAAAATTAATTTTAAACATTGGCATATCTGGTTTTTGGCACTATTATGTTATTGTTAACTGAATTTCAGGCCAAAATCAGGTCTAATGACTGAAAAGCCGCTTTTCCCGCTTTTCGTTCATTTGGCAGTATTTTTGCACAAGGATATGAGCATGAAGAAATTTTACCTGTTACTACTGGTTTCGTCTGTATGGAATATGGCATTGGCCCAGCAGGAAATGACGATCCCTCCCGTTCCCGCCATGCGCGAATTGCACCATGAGTATATACAGACCTCCTTGCGCAATATTGCCCGTTTGAATAGCGTGGCCGACGCAGTTTTCCCGGTTACCAACGATCCAAAACTCAACCAGTCGATCGATAAAACCATCCGTATTTACGTAAACAACATGCGCGCCATGGTTGAGTCGAGCACACAGCTCAACGACAATCAGAAATACCTCTGGCTCAGGGGTATCAACGAACTGCTTGCCGGGTTCCAGTCTGCATGGCAGGCCGGACTTATTAAAAATGTAATGTATCCCGGTCTGATCAAAGCTTTTTATGAGTCTATGCAATTGGAGATGCAGGGACAATCCATTCTCCCTATTGTAAAAAACAATGAACTCGAAATCGGGAATATCCTGATACAGAACTTTTGCCTGAAAACCAATATTGGTATTGACGCAGCAAAGGATGTACTGGTACTGAAGACCTGTCAGCGCGATCCCGCTGCCATTTTAAAAATACTTACCCGTTTCCCTGAAAACAGGTATGCCGACAGCCTCATTACCGTAGCCGCTTTTCGTGACCAGGAAGAATTATATAATTATGCCGCCGCACCCAATGCCCTGGGAAAGCGTATTCAGTCTGTTAATCACCCGTTGGTAAAACTCATTGCCAACTTAGCACAATCGAAAACCGGCCGGATGTATTTTCCTTTTCTCGATGATTTGTACCAGAAAAAAATAAGCATCGAACAAATAGCGCCTGTACTGGCCGATGAAAACTCGGATAGTTATTACAAACTCTTGGTAAAAACAAGGGTGGGTTATGCAGAAAGAATGCGGAGGGGCGATACCCCTATGGCTGCAAAAACACTGATAGGCAAGCTCAGAAGTAAAGCCGTTGAATTGTATATCAATGAAATCAATGCCTTGCACGATGAAAGCAATCCTGCTATCCGGTTCAAAAAAATAGATTCACTCAATCCAACAGAGCTCTATTATCTCGCTGTTTTGGGTGAAGAAGAAATTTATACCTCAAGTTTTGTATCGGGTGTATATCCCCGCATTTTCTCCCGTTCGAAACAAGCCGATGCCGATTCATTGCTCCAGTCTGTGGGATATGATTTTTACCGGAAGTTTATCAAAATGTCGGCGGCCTATAATACACTCGACGATTTTCTCAAACGCATGAGTAAATCATCAGCCGAAAAACTCATGCGCAATTTTGTAAACGGACTCCAAAAAACAGGTTCATTGGAAGATGCGGTTGATGTAGCCGATTCTTATGCGAGCATTTATAATAAACCCATCCGAAACCTTATCCTGACACAGGTTCAACAAAACCTGAAAAGCAGTCGTGCACAGAAAGATAAAAGAGGAGAAGTCATTTATCATTTACTCAATACCATTTTTGTATCCGCCGATTCGTCGGGTAAAACCAATTTATCGGCTTCACTGGGTATCAATACGGTGTACAAT
>DPWF01000304.1 GCA_003526435.1 Chitinophagaceae bacterium
TAGAAGCTTTCAGGGTGCTGATGTAAACCAGCGGGTAGCCAGTAACCCCGCTCTCAACCCATACAAAGAAGGTTTACCAGACAGCGTACAGCAGCAACTTGCCACTGATTATGAAAACTTATTCAAACTCTTCCTCAAACATAAAGACAAAGTAACCCGTATTACTTTCTGGGGTGTAAACGACGGACAAAGCTGGCTGAATGACTGGCCCGTAAGAGGCAGAACCAATTACCCGTTGTTGTTTGATCGTGAGTTCAATGCCAAACCTGCTTTTTATAAAGTGATCGGAACAAAAAAATAAACGGGTTAACAGCCCTATAAAAAAGCCATATGAATCAATTACCCACAAACAAATTATCGGTACTCGAAAAAATAGGTTATAGCCTTGGTGATCTGGCCGCCAACCTGGTGTTTCAGACACTAATGACTTATCTCGCCTATTTCTATACAGATATTTATGGGCTCGAAACCAGCCATGCATCTGCCCTGATGCTTACGGTAGGTCTGGTGGCTGCATTTGTATTCAACCCAATCATTGGCGCCATTGCTGACAGAACAGTATCGAGATGGGGTAAATTCAGACCATGGATATTATGGACGGCTGTACCCCTCGGAGCGGTAGCCTTACTGGCTTTCAGCACACCGGATTTTTCCTACAAGGGAAAAGTTATCTATGCAGTTGTTACGTACACCCTTTTGTTGCTATTGTATGCAGCCAACAACCTCCCCTATTCTGCACTTAGTGGTGTAATCATCGGCGATATGAAGGAACGCAATAGCATGTCGGCATATCGTTTTGTTGCCGTGATGTTTGCACAGTTTTTTGTACAGGTATTTATGTTGCCGATCATTGAAACAGTTGGTAATGGTAATAAGGCGGCAGGCATTGAAACAGTTATGACATGGCTGGCCATCATCGGCACTGTAATGCTGATCATTACCTTTCTTACTACAAGGGAACGCATTGTACCCAAGCCTGAACAAAAATCGAGTCTGAAACAAGACCTGAGCGATTTATTCAGCAACAGACCCTGGGTAATCATGCTTTCACTCACCACACTTGTATTTATTACACTTGCCATGAAAGGCGGTTCTTATGTTTACTATTTCAAGAACTATGTAGACAAGGAAAGCCTTACTGCTTTTGTAGCCCCCATTACAAATGTATTATCGGGCATAGGAATGAATTTTTTTGGTGAAGATCCTGTTTCGGCAGGTTTTGGTTTATTCAATGCCGGTGGTATCATATTCATGATTGTGGGAATTACCTTGTCGAAGCGTTATGCTGATAAATACGGTAAAAGAGATGTGTTTGGCATTACCCTGTTTATCTCTACACTTTTCATCATCGCTTTTGTTTTCTTTCCGCCTACATCGGTTGCACTGATGTTTACCTCACAGATATTACATGGTTTCTTTTATGGAATCACCATCCCATTGTTATGGGCCATGATTGCAGATGTAGCAGATTACAGTGAATGGAAAAATAACAGAAGAGCTACTGCCATCATCTTTTCTGCAATGATGGTCGGGTTAAAAGTGGGTCTGAGTGTTGGCAGTGCTTTGTTAACTGCTATTCTCAATCTTTTTGATTATGTACCCAACAGCGATGCTGTTCAAACCGCATCTGCCATTAACGGAACCAAATTTTTAGTGAGTGTATTTCCTGCCATTCCCTTTTTACTCGGGGCCGGATTATTGTTTTTCTATGAAATCAATAAAACCATGGAAACAAAGATTGAAGCTGACTTAAAAGAAAGACGCAACGCTTAATTTTTATAAATGAATATATATGCCTGAAGATCCGATTGATCATGTTGATTTTACCGAACTCAACAAAAAAGCAATATCACAGCCACTGGTAAGCCATATTTATACGGCTGATCCATCTGCGCATGTATTCAATGGTAAGATTTATATCTATCCCTCACATGATATTGAAAATGATATACCCTTTGATGATCTTGGGAGTCATTTCGCCATGGAAGATTACCATATTCTCTCCATGGATACACCCGACTCACCAACTGTTGATCATGGCTGTGCCTTACATGTGAAAGATGTGCCCTGGGCCGACAAGCAGATGTGGGCACCCGATGCGGCTGAGAAAAACGGCACTTATTACCTGTTTTTCCCCGCAAAAGATCATCAGGGAATATTCAGGATCGGAGTAGCCAGAAGTTCATCGCCCACAGGTCCTTTTATACCTGAAACCGAAGCCATTGCCGGAAGTTTTTCAATTGATCCTGCAGTATTCCAGGACGATGATGGTGCTTATTACATGTATTTCGGAGGTATCTGGGGCGGTCAGTTGCAACGTTGGAGAACAGGATCATTCAAGGCAGAAGGCGAAGGCCCGCTTGCCCATCTTCCGGAAAAGAACGAACAGGCACTGTGTGCTAAAATGGCGCGCCTGTCTGATGATCTTTTATCATTTACAGAAACACCCAAAGACATCCTTATCATCGATGAAAACGGGAACCCACTTTTAGCTGGCGACCATGAACGACGTTTTTTTGAAGCAAGCTGGATTCATAAATACAATGGCAAATATTATTTCTCCTATTCCACCGGCGATACACATTTCCTCTGTTATGCCATCGGAAATAATCCTTATGGCCCGTTCACCTATGCCGGAAGGATTTTGGAACCTGTTGTTGGCTGGACTTCTCATCATTCCATTTGCGCTTTTGAAGGAAAGTGGTACCTGTTTTATCACGACAGCAGTTTAAGCAATGGCGTAACACATTTGAGAAGTGTGAAAGTAACCGAATTGATACACGATGAAGACGGATATATCCAAACCATTCAGCCTTATAAAAAACAATAATCAAAAGTTGTATAACCATGCTAAGAAGGATAATATCTCTTTTACTGCTTACAGTTGTACTGAGTAAAATACCAGCACAATCATTTCAGAATCCGATTCTGGCTGGGTATTATCCTGATCCAAGTATTTGCAGGGCGGGCGATGATTATTATATCGTGAACTCTTCATTTGCCTATTATCCGGGACTGCCCCTTTTTCACAGCAAAGACCTGTTGAACTGGAAACAGATTGGTTATGCGATGAACAGACCTGAGCAACTAAATCTTGATGGAGCCGGTGTGTCAAGAGGATTGTTTGCACCTGCTATCTCTTACCATAATGGCACTTTTTATATTGTATGTACCGAAGTGAGTAAGCTGGGCAATTTTGTCATTACCGCAAAAGATCCTAAAGGTCCCTGGAGCAATCCAGTAAAACTTCCTCAGGTAAATGGTATTGATCCATCATTGTTCTTTGATGATAATGGAAAAGCCTATATCGTTTTTAACAGTATTCCACCGAATAATATATCCATGCACAATGGTCACCGAACCATCCGCATGTTTGAATTTGATCCGGTAAATCTTAAAGTTGTTGGGGAAGAAAAATTATTGATCAATGGCGGTACCGATATGGCCAGCAAACCGGTATGGATTGAAGGACCTCACTTTATTAAAAAAGATGGCTGGTATTACCTGATTTGTGCTGAAGGAGGCACCGGCTATAACCATTCTGAAGTTGTATTCAGAAGTAAATCACCTGAAGGTCCTTTTATTTCTTATGAAAAAAATCCGATACTCACACAAAGACAGCTTGATCCTAAAAGAAAAAATCCCATTACCACAGCGGGGCATGCTGATTTTGTAGAAGGCAAAGACGGCAAATGGTGGGGTATATTTCTGGCCTGCCGGGCTTATGAAGATGATTATTACAATACAGGAAGAGAAACCTTTATGGCACCTGTAGTATGGAAAGACGGCTGGCCTGTATTCGATCTGGGTGGCGATGAAATAAAATACAGTTATCCGATCAATGCAAAAATTGATAAAAACAAAGAGCCTTTTAACGGTAATTATCATTTCAAAGATGAATTCAATCAGTCATCATTAAATACACGGTATCAGTTTTTAAGAACTGTAAGAACTGAATGGTACAGTCTCAGCAAGAAACCAGGTTCATTGTCTTTACTGTTACAGGGTGAAACCGTATCCGGCAAGGGCAATCCATCTTTTGTGTCTTTTCATCAACCACATTTAAAAGGTTATGCTGCTACGGCACTCAGTTTTACACCTGCTGCTGAAAATGAAAAAGCAGGCATCCTTTTATTCCAGAATGAAAAAGTGCATTACTACCTGTGTAAGTCGCTAAAAGAAGGAAAAGAAGTAGTGGAACTTTATAAAGGCGACTCACTGGTAAAAGCGGTTCCGCTGAATACAGAAACAGGCAGGGACATCTATTTAAAAATAGAAGCAAAAACAGATCAGTATGCATTCTACTTCGCTACACAGAAAGAGAAATGGAACCTGTTGCTTGATCATGTTGATGCAAAATACCTGAGTACCAAATCGGCCGGAGGTTTTGTAGGATGTGTGTATGCCATGTATACCACTTCAAACGGAAAACCGTCCGATAACCATGCACTTTACAATTGGTTTGAAATAAAAAATAACGACGACGTGTATAAACAATAATAGAACCTACTGTTTATGAAAAAGATGGCTGCCATTGCGCTTGTGCTAACCGGGTTACATGGTATGGCACAGGAATACAAATCCTATCCCATGTGGAACCATCGGTTACCGATGGAACAAAGGGTGAATGATGTGGTACAAAGATTAACCCTGGAAGAAAAAGTAGCACAGATGCTGAATGCTACACCGGCCATTCCACGTCTTGGTATCCCGGCATATGACTGGTGGAATGAAGTGTTGCATGGCGTAGCCAGAACACCCTACAGGGTTACTTCATACCCACAAGCCATTGCCATGGCAGCTACCTGGGATACTAACTCATTAAAAAGCATGGCCGATTATTCAGCCATTGAAGGAAGGGCGGTACACAATAAAGCCATTCAGGAAAACAAAACAAATGAACGATACCTGGGTCTGACTTACTGGACACCCAATATCAATATCTTTCGTGACCCACGCTGGGGCCGTGGACAGGAGACCTATGGTGAGGACCCTTTTCTGACGACTTATCTTGGTGCCGCTTTTGTAAGAGGTTTACAGGGCAACGACCCCAAATATTTAAAAGCTGCAGCCTGTGCCAAACATTTTGCTGTGCATAGTGGACCAGAACCTTCCCGACATTCAGATAATTTTAATCCAACAATATATGATCTCTGGGATACCTATCTGCCTGCTTTTAAAGAACTAATTACAAAAGCAAACGTAGAAGGTGTTATGTGTGCTTATAATGCAGTAAACACACAACCCTGCTGTGGTAACGATTTGTTGATGAATGATATTCTGCGTAAGCAGTGGAAGTTTACAGGTTATGTAACCAGCGATTGCTGGGCCATCGACGATTTCTTCAAATACCATAAAACACATAAAAACGCTACAGAATCTGCAGTAGATGCTGTATTACACGGTACCGATCTTGAATGTGGTCAGACAGTATATAAAACATTGATTGATGCAGTGAAACAAGGACTGATGAAAGAAGCCCAGTTAGACATTTCTCTAAAACGGTTATTTATGACCCGTTTTAAACTTGGCATGTTTGATCCGCCTTCCATTGTTCCCTATGCACAAACACCTGCTTCTGCTTTGGAAGCCCCTGCACACCAGGCACATGCTTTGAAAATGGCGCAGCAATCTATCGTGTTGCTAAGAAACGAAAACAATATTTTACCGCTGTCGAAAAAAATCAAAAAGATTGCGGTAGTGGGGCCTAATGCCGACAACAGTATTGCAGTATTGGGTAATTACAATGGTATTCCATCTAAAGTGATAACCCTGTTACAGGGTATTAAAGACAAACTGGGAAAGGATGTAGAAGTAGTATATGAGAAAGCCATCAATTTCACCAACGATACTTTACTGGTTTACAACGATCAGTTGGCCCAGTTTAACTGGAATGGCCAACAAGGATTTAAAGCAGAATATTATAATAACCGTGAATTAAGTGGTAGTCCTGTAACAAGCAGAATAGAAAAAAATGTAGATCATTTCTGGCAGGAAGGAGAAGGGGTAACGGATGGCATCAGGGCCAATAATTTTTCTGCCCGCTATAGTTCAGTATTTACCGCTTCAAAAGACGGAGAGATCAGTCTGGAAGTAGAAGCCGATGATGGTTATCGTTTTCTTGTTAACAACAGAGAAGTAATCAATGCATGGCAGCGTAACCGCTGGGGTGCCCGCACACATCGCCTGAAAATAAAAAAGGATTCTGTTTACAATATCGTACTCGAATACTGGCAGGGCGATGGAAAGGCAAATGTGAGGTTACGCACCGGAAATTTTGAAAAAACAGATTTCAGGGTTTTAGCAAAGAGGTTGTCTGATGCGGATGCCATCATTTTTGCAGGAGGTATTTCACCTCAACTGGAAGGCGAAGAAATGCGGGTTGACTATCCCGGGTTTAACGGTGGCGACCGCACAAGCATACAATTGCCTTCCGTTCAGACAAACCTGTTAAAAGCACTACAGGCTACCGGTAAACCGGTGGTATTTGTTATGATGACAGGAAGTGCCATCGCCACTCCATGGGAAAGCAGAAATATTCCTGCAATTGTAAATGCATGGTATGGTGGTCAAAGCGCAGGCACTGCCATAGCCGATGTGTTATTCGGCGATTATAATCCCGCTGGCCGTTTACCTGTTACTTTTTATGAGAAAGACAGTGACCTGCCTGGTTTTATGGATTACTCGATGGAAGGCAGGACCTATCGCTATTTCCGCGGAGAAGCTTTATATCCTTTTGGTTATGGGCTCAGCTATACCAGCTTTAATTATGATGGGCTTACTCTGACAAAAACAGTTGCCGTTAACAAACCTGTTACAGTAAGTGTAAGGGTAAAAAACAGCGGCACCAAAGATGGTGAAGAAGTGGTGCAGCTCTATGTTTCACACCTGCAAACAAATACAAAAACACCTGTGCGTGCTTTAAAGGGTTTTCAACGGATGATGTTAAAAGCCGGTGAAACCAGGCTGGTTCGTTTCACCCTTCGACCTGAAGATCTTTCTGTAGTAAATGATAAAACAGGTAACAGCTACCAGCCAAAAGGCAAAGTACAGATCAGTATTGGCGGGGGGCAGCCAGGTGTTAAGAACAAGACAACCAGCAATGTAGTAAGCGGTGTAGTACAGGTACGCTAAAAGTGAATACGTTAAAATCAATACCATGAAACCAATCATCTATTGCAGGATCTTATTTACAGCAGCATTACTGCTCATGCTGACCAATACTTCTTCGGGGCAAGACAGAGATAAACTCTGGATCGATCTTTCAGATGCGTTACACATTCGCTACAAACAAAAAAGCCTGCTGACCTATCAGTTTAAAACCGTTTATCCTCCTGCCGGACAAGACACGAATTATAAAAGAAGTGGTTTTATTCATCCGCTGAATTCACCTAACGGACAGGTACTGACCAGAATACAGCCACCTGATCATTATCATCATTACGGCATCTGGAATCCATGGACACACACTGTCTTTGAAAAAGACACCATCGATTTCTGGAACATCAAAGGAAAACAGGGAACAGTTCGTTTTGCAAAATTCACTTCGCAAAAAAGCAACCCGGATGCTGTTGAATACACGGCTCTCCATGAACACATTGTATTCAAAAAAGATGGCACAGAAAAAATAGCATTGAATGAATGGCAGACAGTAAAAGTGCATTCTTACAATGAGAAAGACCAGTCATATATCATTGATATTACTTCTAAAATGGAATGTGCCACACAAAGTCCGTTATTGATTGTTGCCTACCGGTATGCCGGTTTAGGCTGGCGCGCCACTGAATACTGGAACAAGGATAATTCAGAAATGCTGACTTCGGAAGGAAAAACAAGAGATAATACAGATAACTCCAAAGCGAAATGGATCATCACGTATGGGGCACTGCCTGATAACGATGAAGGAGGAATGATAATGCTGTCGCACCCTTCTAATTACAATCATCCTGAACCATTGCGTATATGGGATAAAAAAGCAAATGGAGGTCGCGGTGATGTATTTGTAAACTTCGCTCCTACGAAAGATAAAGACTGGTTACTAGAACCGGGTAAGACTTATATATTGAAATACAGGCTGGTGGTTTTTAATGGTAAAACGGATGCGGCAAAAGCAGAAAAAGCATGGCAGTCTTATGTGACTGAAGTAAAGTAGAACCGCTTCCGGCAAAGGCCGAGGATTGTTGTATCGCCATATGAACAGCGATACATGTATGGAATTTGTGTTACACAAACTATCTGACAATGGGTAATTCTTTGTTGATAGTTAAAGATATTCATCACATAAATCAACTCACGATGACCAAAAGAAAGCAATCCCGCAGGGCATTTCTTGGTGATTCACTGAAAGCATCTGCTGTGCTGGCGTTTCCATCTATTGTACCTATCAGTGTTTTCGGCAAGCATGCCCCCAGTAACCGCATTAATGTGGCAGCAATTGGTTGTGGCAGGATTGCCAGAATACATGATATACCGGGTGTATGGCAATATGATTATGCCCAACTGATGGCAGTTTGCGATCTCGACAGCAAGCGTGCAGATGAAGGGAAGAAACTGGTCAACGATTATTATACCAGGAAAAATGGTTCCCCTTACAATGGTGTTAAAATGTACACAGATTACCGGGAGTTGTTACAAAATAAAGATATTGATGCGGTGCTTATCAGTACCCCCGATCATACACATGCCATGATCGGGGCTGCTGCTGCAAGAGCAGGTAAACACATCTACATGCAGAAGCCTGCTTCTCTTACCATCGCCGAAGGCAGAATTATCAGCAATGTGGTAACCAAAAGCGGCGTAAAGTTCCAGATAGGCAGTCAACAGAGAAGCAGTGATCAGTTCCGGTATGCTGCGGAGCTCGTGAGAAACGGTAGGATTGGCGAACTCAAAACGGTATATGTTGGTTTACCTGGCGATCCTCCTGGTGGAAATAAAGAAAAAATGCCGGTGCCTGCGAATCTTGATTATGATATGTGGCTGGCATCCACACCAGAAGTTTATTACACCGTCGACAGGGTTCATCCGCAATCAGGTTATGATCGTCCGGGCTGGTTACGATGCGAACAGTTTGGTGCAGGCATGATTACCGGTTGGGGTGCCCACCATATAGACAGTGCACATTGGGGAATGGGAATGGAAACCAGCGGACCTATTGAAATCTGGTCTGACAAAGCTGAATTTGCTACCGGAGGTTTATGGGATGTACATGGCATATTTAAAACAGGTGCAAAATATGCCAATGGTGTTACCATGATTGTAAGCAATGAATTTCAGAATGGTATAAAATTCGAAGGAAACAAGGGCTGGATATTTGTTTCAAGAGGCGATTACCAGGTAACATCTTCCGACCCTTCCAAACCAGGCGAAAGAGCAAAAAGATTAGATGCAAGTGACCCTTCCCTTCTTAGTTCTGTTATTGGTGAAAATGAATTTCGTTTTACGGTAAGTAAAGAACATCATGGCAACTGGCTGGAAGCTATCAGAGATCACAAAGACACCATTGCACCTGTTGAAGAAGCACACCGTGCCTGTTCTGCCTGCCTGCTGCATCATATTGCCATGAAACTGAACAGAAAACTGTATTGGGATCCTAAAACAGAAAAATTCAGTAATGATGCTGAAGCAAATGCCATGCTCAGCCGTCCTCAAAGAAAACAATACGAAGTAAAAGAATGATCCAATGAAAAAAAATTTCGTTCAGCTATTCAGTCTTGCGATAGTATTCATGTCGTGTCATGAATCTGCAACATCTCACCAGCAACCATTTCAACTGGTGACTGTTGATCCAGGTCATTTTCATGCTGCACTGGTACAGAAAACCATGTATCCGGCTATCGACTCCACTGTATATGTTTATGGGCCCGCCGGCAATGACATGCAACTTCACCTCGACAGGATCAACAGTTACAATAACAGAAAAGAAAACCCTACCCACTGGAATGAAAAAGTATATGCGGGTGCCGATTTTTTTGAAAAGATGATAAAGGAGAAAAAAGGTAACCTGGTAGTACTGAGCGGAAATAATCAAAAAAAGACAGACTATATTCTTGCTGCGTTACAGAATGGTTTTCATGTACTGGCTGATAAACCAATGGCAATTGATGCCAATGGTTTTGAG
>DPWF01000018.1:0-3100 GCA_003526435.1 Chitinophagaceae bacterium
CCCCATTACCAAAGACAATACATCAGTTGAATATTACTGTACCATTTTTACCGCAACCGAATCGGTTCTTGAAAAAGATCTGCTGTGGACAGGTAGCGATGATGGTTTATTACATGTAAGTAAGGATGGTGGTAAGAACTGGGAAAACGTAACACCAGCAGAAGCCGGCAAATGGATGATGTGGAACTGTATTGAAACAGATCCTTTCAAAAAAGGAACAGCCTATGTAGTAGGTACAAAATATAAACTCGACGATTTTGCACCTTATATCTTTAAGACAGAAGATTATGGCAAGACCTGGAAAAAAATTACCAATGGCATTGAAAAAATGCACTTCGCAAGAGCGATGCGTGCAGACAAAAAGAGACCGGGTTTATTGTATGCAGGAACAGAGTATGGCATGTATATCAGTTATGATGATGGGGCCAATTGGAAAAAATTTCAATTGAATTTACCTGAGACACCCATCACCGATTTAACGATTAAGGAAAATGACCTCATTGTTGCTACACAGGGTCGTGCTTTCTGGGTGCTGGATGACCTTAGTGTGATTCAGCAGATGAATGCATCAGTGCTCGATAAAAATCTTCATGTGTTTGATGTTAATCCGGTTTACAGATCAGAAGGTGGAGGAAGAGGGAGGAGAAATTTTGGCGGGGTTACTACCAATATAGGCACCAATCCTGCATCGGGTGTAGTCATCAATTATTACCTTAAAGGGGTTACAGACAGTTCGAGGCTGTCTATTACTGTTTTTGACAAACAATCAAAACCTATTCGCACATTCAGTAAAAATGCAAGAGAAGCTACCGATAAAATTGAATTCAGTAATGGTATCAACCAGTTCGAATGGGATATGTTATATCCGCCTGCTGAACGTTTGGAAGGCCTGATTTTATGGACCGGTGGTATTGGCGCAGCAAAAGCTGCTCCGGGAAAATACAAAGCACGTATTCGTTATGGAAAAGATTCGGTAGATGTTCCTTTCGAAATTAAATCGAATCCAAATTATGCAACTACAGAAGCCGGATATGATGAGCAACTGGCATTCCTGTTACAGGTGCGTGATAAGTTCAGTGAAGTACAGAGAGCCATCAAAAATATCCGCGCTTTAAGGGCTCAGATGACCGAGTTTACCGGTAGGCTGGATGGTAACAGGGAGATAAAATCTTTTACAGACAGTATCAATAAAAAAATTACTGCGGTAGAAGAAGCACTTTACCAGACCAAAGCTAAAAGCAGCCAGGATGTATTGAATTTCCCGATCCGTTTAAATGATAAACTTTCTGGTTTATACGGAGTGGCTTCAAGCGGACAAAATCCTCCAAGCAAACAGGCCAAAGAAGCCTATGCGGAAATGGCGGCTCAGGCAGACGCCGAGCTTGCCAAACTAAAAGCCGTAATGGATAACGATGTAAAAGCACTGAATAAACTCATCAATGAGAAACAGGTGCCTGTGATCAATATAAAATAAATAGTAAAAAGTAAAAGCCACAGATTCAATGAGTGAATCTGTGGCTTTTTTATATCCTAAATCCGATACATGGTATCAGACATCCGACATCAAATCCGGTCTTCTGTCTTTCGTACGTTGAACAGCCTGCTCATATCGCCAGTCATCTACTTTTTTAGGATCACCCTGTAGTAATATATCAGGTACTTTCATGCCCTTGAAATCTGCCGGGCGGGTATATACGGGCGGTGCCAGTAAATTATCCTGGAAAGAATCTGTGAGAGCAGAAGTTTCATCATTCAATACACCTGGAATCAAGCGGCCAATAGCATCAACTGCCACGGCTGCTGCTAGTTCACCTCCACTCAATACATAATCGCCAATAGAAATTTCCATGGTAACATATTGCTGGCGTATACGTTCGTCGATGCCTTTATAGTGTCCGCAGATGATTAATATATTTTCTTTTAAAGAAAGCTGGTTGGCCGCCCGCTGATCAAAACGCTTTCCGTCAGGTGTCATGTAAATGATTTCATCAAATGGCCGGTCTTTTTGTAATTCATCAATGGCATTGGCCAGTGGTTCACACATCATCACCATACCGGCACCACCACCATACTGGTAATCGTCTACCATACCGTATTTGTTTACGGCCCATTTGCGTAGCTGATGTACATGAACTTCCAGTAATCCTTTTTCCTGCGCCCTTTTCATGATGCTGTGGGCGAATGGGCTTTCCAGTAATTCGGGTAAAACGGTCAGAATATGAACATGTAGCATGTAACAAAGGTAGGGAAGATGTTATAAGAAAGCTATCGCGTTAAAATGCCTTCTCATATTGTGTTTGTAGGGAGTGAGTATGCTGTTTAGTCAGCCAAAAAATCTCCCAGATCTCTTCTTTGTTTTTTAGTGGGCCGTCCGATTTTACTCAGTCGTTTACCCGTCTGGTAAGTAGCGGCTTCAAATTTTACCCGGTCCAGTTCTTCGGCAGGGGTAATATCAATATAAAATTTTATGGCTTCACTGTATTGTACCCGGTGATCCAGTAAACCAGTTACTTTTATCAACCAGCGTTTGGTTTCGGTTTTTACTTCATATTCATCGCCAATGCTGACTATGCGGGATGCTTTTATGGCTGTTCCGGCCATTTTTACTTTCCCTTTGCTACATGCATCACCTGCCTGGCTCCTTGTTTTAAATAAACGAATAGCCCAGAGGTATTTATCAATCCGTAATTTTTCTTTCACTTCACTCATAACAAAAATGAAACAGGAGCAAATGTACATCTGCTCCTGTTCTTATTTATTTTCCTTCCGCATAATATTGGTGGAAGTAAGGGATGGTTTCAATGCCCTTATAAAAATTAAAAATATCGTACTTCTCATTCGGACTATGGAGGTTATCGCTGTCTAATCCAAAACCCATGAATACGATTTTTAATCCCAGTTCTTTTTCAAATAACGCACAGATAGGAATACTACCTCCGCCACGAACCGGAATGGGTTCTTTGCCAAATGTTGTTTCAATGGCTTTTGAAGCAGCACGGTATTCATTGGAATCAATGGGGGTCATATAAGGCTCTCCACCATGGTGCTCATGAGCTTTTACCGTAACACCTGCAGGAGCTATGCTTGTAAAATAGTCCAT
>DPWF01000018.1:3105-3684 GCA_003526435.1 Chitinophagaceae bacterium
TTTTTGGTAATTTTTTCTGTTGACTGATTTGGCACCAGGCGACAGGAGATTTTTGCAAATGCTTTGGAAGGCAGTACAGTTTTTGCACCTTCTCCAGTATAACCACCCCAGATACCGTTTACTTCCAGTGTTGGACGAATACCTGTTCTTTCATTGGTGGTATAACCTTTCTCACCCCATAACTGGTTAATACCCAAGTCGGTTTTGTACTCACTTTCACTGAAAGGGGCTTTGGCCATTTTTGCACGCTCTTCCGCTGTAGCTTCCACTACATCATCATAAAACCCGGGGATGGTAATATGATTGTTTTCATCATGACAGGACGCAATCATTTTAGCCAGCATGGTAGCCGGATTTGCAACAGCACCACCATATACACCACTATGCAGATCACGGTTGGGACCTGTTACTTCTACTTCTATATAACTAAGGCCGCGTACACCAATATCAATTGAAGGTGTATCCATACTCAGCATAGATGTATCGCTGATGAGGATTACATCGGCTTTTAATAAATCTTTATTGGCTTTTACAAAAGTAGCGAGGTTAGGGCTGCCTACTTCTTCTTCACCTTCGATC
>DPWF01000081.1 GCA_003526435.1 Chitinophagaceae bacterium
GATTCCACCTGTTTGTACAGACGGAGCCAGTATTCATTTACTTTAATTTCTTTCATGATAGCCGTAGCACGGGCATTATCATCCCAGAAGCCAGGCGAGAGTGAGAGTTGTCGATCGGTATCTACTTTATAGTTCCTGTTATCGACGTCAAAGAAACCTCCTCAGGACAACCACACGGTCCCTTAAAATTTTAATTTGTTCTATTGTCATAATTTGATCTTTGATTTTTAGATCTTTGATTTCTTGATTTTTGATCTTTGATTTCTTAGAAAGGAGCATGACTTCAATTCAAAAAATCAAAGATCAAAAGATCAAAAATAACCATAAGCCTCATAAGCCGGATTCTGTTCCTATACCATCATTTATCTGGCCCCAACATTACTGTTGCGATCTTGCTGCCTACCCTGGAACCCTCCCAACACTGCTGTTGGAATCGGACGAGCCGCCCTCAATGATTCCTATACATGGCATTACAGCACCCAAGGTTTACCCGCTCTTACTGTTACCAGTAAAAACCGTGAGCTCTTACCTCACATTTTCACCCTTATCCCCACAGTGCTGTGGGGACGGTTATTTTCTGTGGCACTTTCTCGCCCCCACACTGCTGTGGGGAGCCGGCTATTCACCGGTGGGTTGCCCTTTGCTGTCCGGACTTTCCTCTCCGATTTTATCGGAGCGATGGTTCGGGCTTATGGAAGGGCAAAGGTAATTGAAAAAAGGGGGTGGAGAATTCAAAATTCAAAAGCATGCTTTTGAATTNNTTTTGAATTTTGCCTTTTGAATTTTGAATTAACATAATCAGTATTGAAAGAAAATTTCCGTCGCCCCATACCCAAAACGCGGATCATACTGGTTGATGAAATTCTTTACGTCCCGTTTGGTTTTGAGGATATCGTGTATCTCTTCTCTAAGCCTTCCCGTTCCTACGCCGTGTATGATGATGAGACTTGGCTGGCGATGCGCCACTGCAAGATCGAACCATTTTTCGAATTCGGATAACTGGATACCCACGATTTCGATATTGCTGAGCTTTTCGTAATTGTTCGTCAATTTTTCGATATGTAAATCTACCACAGAACGTGCAGGTGGCAGGTGTTGACGAACTTTTGAAGCATCATATATTTTATAGCCCTTTCCTGAGAGCTTAGATAAGTCTACATAATCTTCCTCTGTTTTGTCAGGATACGTATCAAACAACTGGTATGAGATAGTTGGTTCATTGTTTTCCTTCATGGCTTCAATACGCTGAAACAGTTGTTTGGGTTTCAGTTTCAATTGAGTTTCGTAGTGGGCTGCTTTCTTTTTTTCGGGTTGCAGCAAAGAGAAATCAATGGAAAAAGAAGGGCTGTCGTTTACGGCTTCAAATGCAATATCGTGCAGGTAAAAATCATGAAAGCCCTGTACCTGATTGGTGAGCTCAAAATTGAGTTCCTGTGCAAATAGCTGTTTGTAGACAAACTGGTACGCCTGCGGGGTTTTGTTGACCAGGTGTACCCTTAACAGATCAACCACTTCATCATTAAAATCGTCCAAAGAAAATTTTGGTATGAAGGATAACCAAACGCCATCTGCCACCTGTATCTGATTGGGTTTGGGTTTTTCTTTGGGAAGCTGGTCAATGTATTGTTTGGGTGCCGGCTTCTTTTCTTCCGGCTGTTTCTTTTTGGTGAAACGATAGAAATAAGGGAAATCAATCTGATCCATATAAGCAGGAAACTTCACTCCTCTTACTTCGATCATCACCATTTTATCGTTGATCAGCTCAATTACTTTTCCCTCTTCATTGCTATGTAATACAATGATCTCGTCTCCTACCTGGTATTTCATAAGGCAAAAATACGGATTAGGTTATTTAGTCTCTAAAGAATAGCAGATTCGTATTAATCAAAAAATTAGCAACAGATTCACAGATGATATAAATACTAATCTGTGAATCTGTGGCTACTAATTCCTCGCTAGTCCAACCAGATTAAGCTGTTTCCGGAGTATTTAATACGCTGTTTTTACGGCCATAAAAGAAGTAAATCAACAGTCCAAAAGTCATCCACATAAAAAACCAGGCCCAGCTTAAAGCAGGTATTTCAATCATGAGATACGAGCAGGTAAACACGCCCATGATGGGTATAAAAGAATAATTGCGCAGAAATGTGAGCACGCTCAATACAATGGTGATGACCACAAATACAATAAACAGTATTTCCTGGTAGCCTTCCGTTGTCAGGTTGTTAATCGCCAGTTGCAACCTATCCCTGGTGAGAAAAATAAAGGTCAGTGTCAATGCAGGGATGATCCATTTACCATTGATATAAGGCAGGCTGAACTTACCCGGCTCTTTTTTTACCGGTGGCAATAGCAATACACCACCAGACACCAATACAAAGGCAAATAAAGTACCAATGCTGGTGAGGTCGGTCATAATACCCGACTCAATAAATAAGGCACCCACAGCCACGATAATACCTGTTACAATCGATGCAAAAACAGGTGTATTGTATTTAGGGTGAATTTTCTGAAAACGCTTGGGTAATAGTCCATCACGACTCATGCTCATCCAGATACGAGGCTGTCCCAACTGGAACACCAGCATTACCGATGTGGTAGCTACGACTGCACTGATGGAGACAATTTTTTCGATCCATGGCGCCCTGTTTTCAAATACAAATGCCAGCGGATCATTTACGTCTTTGAAATTGGCATAATGCTCAATGCCGGTAAGCACCAATGCAATCAGTATGTATAATACAGTGCAGATAATGAGTGAATAAATCATTCCTCTTGGCAAATCGCGCTGTGGATCTTTACATTCTTCAGCAGTAGTAGAGATGGCATCGAAACCGATATAAGCAAAGAAAACTGCCGAAACACCTTTTAATACACCAGAAATACCATTTGGTGCAAATGGATTCCAGTTTTTAGTATCTACATAAAAAACCCCAACCGCTAATACCAGCATAATCACGGCTAATTTAACCACCACCATGGCATTGCTCGCATTTCTAGACTCTTTCATGCCACGATATACCAACCAGGTAATGAAGATAATGATGCCTAAGGCAGGCAAATCGGCAACAAGGTGGAAACTCCCAATTTTCGGAGCCGATGCCCAAGCATTATTAGCAATGCGTGTGGCATCGTCTAAATTAGACATGCTTTTACCTGCGTTTAATAAAGCTTCGGCGTGCTTATGACCGTTAAACGCCGTTAGGTAATCCATAGTAGCCCAATCGGGGATATTGATGCCGTCTATACCCAATGCAGGTATTCGGATGGAGGAGAGAAGTCCCGTAAAATAATCAGACCACGAAATCGCTACGGTTATATTGCCAATGCCATACTCCATAATCAGCGACCAGCCGATAATCCAAGCTACCAATTCGCCAAAAGCAACGTACGAATAGGTATATGCGCTACCAGAAACAGGAACCATAGATGCAAATTCTGCATAGGCAAAAGCAGC
>DPWF01000052.1:0-4625 GCA_003526435.1 Chitinophagaceae bacterium
AATATTCACTGCAACCAGGTGCAGCAATGGCAAGTACCGTTTCTGCATTGTCGAATACACCAAAACCGGCACCATTAATCAGTTCACCTGTAGCATTTATTTTTCCGCCTTTCAGAAAAGCTGATTTAAGATTGGCAATCTGCATACCAAAACGTATATCCGGTTTATCATTACCGTATATCCACATGGCATCTTCCCAACTCATGCGTTCCACTTTTTCGGTATAGTCGATATTCTTTACATCTTTAAATACACGCTTCACCATTCCTTCAAACATGTTCAAAATATCTTCCTGCTCTACAAAAGCCATTTCACAGTCGATCTGGGTAAACTCCGGCTGACGATCTGCACGCAGGTCCTCGTCACGAAAACATTTCACTACCTGGTAATACCTGTCGTAACCACTCACCATCAATAACTGTTTGAAAGTTTGTGGTGATTGTGGTAAAGCATAAAACTGACCCGGATTCATTCTTGAAGGCACCACAAAATCCCTTGCCCCTTCCGGTGTTGATTTAATCAGGAAGGGTGTTTCTATATCCATGAAATTATTTTCATGCAAATAGTTACGTGCCGAACGGTTTACTGCATAACGTAATTCAAGATTTTTCTTAATGGCATTTCTGCGCAGGTCAAGAAAGCGATATTTCATACGCAGGTCATCACCACCGTCTGTATCGTCCTGAATGGTAAATGGCGGTACTGCAGATTTATTCAGAACAGTAAAACTGCTGATATGAATTTCAATATCACCGGTAGGAATATTCGGGTTTTTATTGCTTCTTTCTGCAACGGTACCAATGGCCTGTAATACAAACTCACGACCCAATGGTTGTGCATCCAATGCAGCATTCAGTTCTTCACCAAATAACAACTGTGTAATACCATAGCGGTCACGAAGATCAACGAATGTAATGGCTCCGAATTTACGAACGGTTTGTACCCAGCCGGCAAGGGTTACATTTTTACCTGCATCACTGGCTCTTAACTCTCCACAAGTGTGTGTACGAAACATAAAGGATCTTTGAATTTTTGATTTTATGATCTGTGATTAGAAAAATGCGTTGTAAGGCATCTGTGTTCTGTCAATTGAAACAGAATTGTTCACTGAATCAGGTCGCAAATATACTTGAAAAGCAGGAAGGGGAGCATACCGATGCCTTGAAAAACAAGCGTTTTATCTCATCTTTGCGCCATGCAAGCAAACAGATCACGGAAAGCACATCGGTTGGCGGTGGCTGTTTTCTTTTTTATGGCAGGTTTATGTTTTGCCAGTTGGGCAAGCCGGATACCGGATATCAAGCTGAAATTGGGATTGAGCGACGCAGGTTTGGGAGCTGTTTTACTAGCCCTGCCATCGGGTTTAATGCTCAGCCTGCCATTATCGGGTTGGGCGGTTACCCGTTTCAGCAGTAAAACCATGGTAACCATTGCTGCCGTAGGCTATCCTTTGATATTGATTCTGATAGGAGCCGTTACTGCTACCTGGCAACTGGCTGTCGTGCTTTTCTTTTTTGGTATTTTGGGTAATCTCTATAATATTTCTGCTAATACCCAGGCAGTGGGAGTGGAATCACTTTACCAGCGATCTATTATGGCCACATTTCACGGGATCTGGAGTCTGGCAGGTTTTTCAGGAGCAGCTATCGGTACATTTTTGATTGCGCAGGGTATGGCACCATTCCATCATTTTTTATTGATCTGTATTGTTTCACTCATTGTGGTTTTACTGGCAGGTNNATATTCTGCCCAATGATACACAACCGGAAAATAAACAACCTCTTTTTGCAAAACCCGATGCAGCCATCCTGAAACTCGGACTGATTGCGTTTGGATGTCTTGTTTGTGAAGGAACCATGTTCGACTGGAGTGGTGTTTATTTCCAGAAAGTAGTGCAGGCTCCCAAAGAAATGATAACACTGGGTTATACTGTTTTTATGGCCACCATGGCCACAGGAAGATTTTTGGGCGACAGGCTTGTAACACGATTTGGTATTCAGAGAATGTTGCAGGCCAGTGGCGTTATTATCAGTAGTGGGCTTGCTGTTGCTGTATTGTTTCCTACCATCATTACTGCTACGATGGGATTTTTTCTTGTCGGGCTTGGCGTTTCTTCTGTTGTACCGCTTGTGTACAGTGCAGCGGGTAAATCGAAAACCATGTCGCCGGGAGTGGCATTGGCTGCTGTATCTACCATTGGATTTTTAGGATTTTTAATAGGTCCGCCACTCATTGGGTTTATTGCGGAGTTGTCGGGTCTGCGTTGGTCATTTACCATCATCGCCATCATCGGCTTTTCCACCACCATCATGGCCACCCTCATGAAATGGGAGCGATAAAATTTTTAAACGACTCCATTTAATCTCCCCTTCTCCCTTTCTCTTTGTTTCAAAAGCCTTTCAAATAAGGCGACCTAATTTTCAAAACGAATTAACAGGGAGAAAGGGAGGTTTTTATTGAGACGTTAAATAAAATATAAAAGGAGCCAAACAGTTACTGAAGATCATTTCTGGTAAAAGAATTGAATTACATACAGTGTAAAACAGTTCTTAACCCTGAAAATGATTTCGTATGAAAAAACTGCTACTCTTCACCACACTTATTATTCTCCTCACCAGTTGCTCTAAGTCGGTGATCGATGTAAGTCCGCGATCCATTGCCGGCACCTGGGTGGTATCTGATGCTGCTCGCAGTGATGGATATGGCTGGCAATACTTTCGTTCAGGTCTCGAAGATGGCGTATTCGATTTCTACAGGAATGGAAGTGCTGAATATGACGACGGTTATAATCTCATGAGAGGCTCATGGCGTATTCGCACCGTAATTGGCGGATATTACGACCAGTATGGTAACTACTACGACCGTGCGCATGATGTTTGGGAAGTAAACGTGTACGACAGTTATACAGGAGCTTCTGTAGATATGTATTTTGATGATATTGCTGTGTACAGCAACCGGATTGTTGCCACCAATTATAATGGCACTTATATAACCCGTTATACATTCAGAAGACTATAAAGAAATCTGTGAATCTGTGGCTGGTTATTAGCCGCAGATTCGCAGATGGTTTGAAGCTAGGGAGGAATGGTATTCATACGGTTTATTACGCTGATTATTTCCTTACTGCATGAACAAGCGATAAGGCCTTAATCCCTTTTTTAAGAGATAAAGAAGGTTGTTTTTTGGTTTGTTTAGGGTTGCCAAGGCAGAGTAATAAAATTGCAGTGCCGGCAATCGCCACTACGAATGGTTTCATGTTTATAGAATGATGCTGTTAAGAAAATGGTATACGACTTCCCTTACCGTCTCTGACGGCACCATTGGGTACTGATTGTTGGGGTATAAGAGAATAGCTGCAGCTACTGCTTACATCACATTCATCAGGTTTCTTTTCCGGAATGGTGAACGGGAAGAAATTTAGCGGATTCGAACTTCTGGTGGTTTCACGCGCTGACGGAAACGGGCAAACAGAAATTCAGTGTGGTGGTTCATATTACATGGGAGCGAGGCTCCATTTACTTTGAAGACATAAAGATATTAGGCCGGGTATCATCACCAAATGAAAACAGGGATAAACGGGACTTGCGCCATTACAGACGGTAAAGTACCTATGATGAATGGCAATATAAGTGCGTCGGCGGCAAAATAGCTTGTTCAGCGGCGCATTTGCTACATTGTTTCATTTTCTTCCTTATGTCCGGGTCGCCAGATCAGGTAATAGAAGGCAAGTATCAATACACCTATGCCAAAAGGAATCAATGCCAGGTGTTTGAAAGTATAATCACGCCATACAATTCTATCAGCAAATCCTAAAAACTCACTCACCATCCAGTAAGAATTGGCACGGATCCATACAGCAATGGCAATATTGTGGCAGAGCTCAGACATCATATTCCTGGTTCGCCAACTGATTACCAATGCAATGGTGAGTGTGGGTACAATCATGGTGATGCCGAGTATTTTAAAACCTAAACACCAGGCGATATCTTTAAAAAGCCAGAAAACAATATGCAGGTTTTCCATCTTCCGGTATTTCAACGGAATACTGTAGTGTTGCTTGGGTGTGTTTGACATGTAAGCAGTTCTGATAAGTGGCGAATAACTGCAATATTAATTTTTTTCAGTTTTCAGCGACTTAAAATTCTGCTGAAACGGCGAACATCTGCGGCAGGCATTATTTCCTGTTTATGTACAAGTGATGCAGCGAACTGATCGGCAAAATAAGGAGCCAGTGAACAACCCTTTGTTCCCATTCCATTAAAGAGGCCTACGGAACCTTGTATGGGGTGCATTCCTACAAATGGTCGTCGCTCCATATTGGCGGGTCTTTCAGAAGCCATATGATCAAGAATGGTGAAAGGAAGTTTTAACCAGTATTGTAAATGTGTTTCTACTTTTTGTCTGAAATCGGCGGAAGGATTGGTATCAGTAAAGTTCCATTCATAGGTGGAGCCAATCCACCAACAATCGTCTTTCCATGGAACCAGGTTGATGCCTTGTTTATAAATATTAGTAGCAGGTAAGTTTTTGATCTCTGCAATAATGGCCTGCCCTTTATTGGGGGCATAAGGTAAGAGATGAAAATAAGGATTTTGCAATCCGGCTGCTCCTTCACAACAAATAAG
>DPWF01000052.1:4638-5314 GCA_003526435.1 Chitinophagaceae bacterium
ACTGAAGCATGAATGCCTGCATAGGTGACACCTGTATCGGTAATATTGCAGTCTTTCCAGTCGAAATATTGTTCGAGTAAAGCGTTGGCTGACTGTAGTTCGATGCGCCAGCGTTCCAGTAAAGTATGCAGGTCGATGAGCCAGCATGGATTGATTTCACCCACACCAAAATCAAAATTGAAATACTGTTTTAATGCTTCTGTATCTTCTGGTACACGCAGGTATTCTTTTTCTTCGGGTAACCTATCCTGAAAAGCCAGCATCATTTGTGGCGTGGGGTGGAAGTCGAGGATATTGCATTGACGGATCAGTGATACATCCAGCTCTTTTTCCAGTTGCCGGTATGCCTGTACAGCAAATGGCATAATGGTATCAATTTCCCAGGTACGAACAATTCTCCTGCCCGTAACCGGGTTGATCACATGNNCGCTACTTTGGATGCTGTATAAGGTTTTGATTCATCTACCACCATCACGCTCTTTCCGGCACGCATCAGGTTCCAGCTTAACATGGTACCGCAGATACCCTGGCCGATGATGAGATAGTCTACCGTCATGGATGTTTAATTTTTTGATCTCAGATCTATGATCTTTGATTTGTTGACTGAGATTTTTCGATTTGCCATTTCAACGGATCAAAGATCGACAAATTAAAATCAAGAAATCAAAGATCAAAA
>DPWF01000103.1 GCA_003526435.1 Chitinophagaceae bacterium
GTATTCTTTCTAAACAGACCAATGCTGAAACAATTGATTTTGAAGTAGCGTCTACGACCAATATGATTGTTGTAGCAGTGGAAAAAGACAAATTCTTTATTGAAACAGAAAAACAATTGGATACAACAGCGCTGAAAGCCGAGTTACTCAAGGATCTGGAATACCAGAAGAATTTTCGTGACAGTGTGTTAAAGAAACTCAGCAATGAACGTTTTGTACAAAATGCCAAACCCGAAGTGGTGGAACTGGAACGTAAAAAAATGGCTGATGCAGAGGCGAGAATCAAAAATATTGAAGAGAGCCTCGGGAATCTTTAAGTATATGTACAAGAAACTTTTCAGGAATAATATGTACAACACAAAAGCCATATCTCATATATGGCTTTTGTGTTGTTTGGTCATCGCTGGTTCATGCATACAGACTTGCCAGGCACAGGCCGGTTGGGAAGTGAAGATGGTTCGTGGCATTAATCCTCAAAATCCATCCAGCACCATTTGGAGAGGTTTTTCATCAACTGCAAAACCATTGAGTGTTCTCATCCCTACTGGTATAATGACTGTTGCACTCATTGAAAAAGATGAAAGTGCCAGGTACAAAGCCATTGAAATAGGAACCAGCATAATAGTAGCAGCAGCAACCACTACTGTTCTAAAACAACTTGTAAAAAGAGACAGACCCGGCAATGTGTATGCTGATATTTATCCCGATAAACCCGACACCGATTACTCTTTTCCTTCCGGTCATGTGTCGGTAAGTTTTGCAACAGCAGCTTCATTGTCTATTCAGTATAAAAAATGGTATATCACCATACCTGCTTATCTATGGGGCACAGGTGTTGCTTATTCCAGAATGTACCTCGGTCAGCACTATCCGGGTGATGTATTAATGGGCGCCGCTACGGGTATTGGCAGTGCTTATCTTGCACATTGGCTCAACAAGAAAATATTTCCCCAAAGCCCTTCACTCAAAACAAAATAAATATGCAACCCGCTTTATTGATCAGAGAAGCTATTGCTGCCGATATTCCTGCAATACGTGCCATTGCTGAATTTACATGGCCAGAAGCTTATGGTAAAATTATTTCGGAACAACAGATCCGTTATATGCTTGACATGATTTATAATGATACCGCTTTACTGGAGCAAATGCAAAAGGGGCATCAGTTTTATATAGCAGAATACCAGGATCAACCCATTGGCTTTGCATCTGTTTCTCTCGAAGGAGAGGAAGGTTGCAAACTCAATAAATTGTATATCCTTCCCGATATACAGAAAACCGGCGCCGGCAAGGCATTGTTACAGGAAGTCTTTAACTACACCCGTTCAAAACAGCAAACCCGTTTGTTTTTGCAGGTAAACAAAGAGAATAAGGCGAAAGATTTTTATAGTAAGATGGGATTCGTCATTGAAAAAGAATATAAACTGGATATAGGAGGTGGTTTTTTTATGGATGATTATATCATGTCAACCAAAGTTTAATTTTCTCATTGCATATGACCCAGCTTATCACACGCAAAGAAATTTTTCAATCGAAAAAACGCATCGCTTCAGAGATCATTAAAATCCAGCAATCGTTTTATGATGATGAATTGCTACAGTCTTATAAAGACGACAATGAAGAGCATCTTTATTGGGAAATGTTTGATACCGTTAAAGCAGAGCCCGAAAGTTATAGCACACATCACAAAATCATAGGGCTCAACCATTCCGATATTGATACTTATACCGGGCTGCTGACACAACAACTACACCTATTATTATCTGGAGCCGGCATCAAAGAACTGATCATTCTTTCGCACCTTAAACTTGATTTTTTTGGCAACCGGGAAAATCGGTTTGAACCACTGGTAAAAAGCTATAAGCAGCTTGAAAAAATTACCGGTACCACAACATATAAAGAAGCATTTCGCTTTAACATTGATTCTTTAGGTGAGTGGGTTAATATACTATTCTGGATATCAAGATGTGATCCAAGTGTATCGGATTATATTTTCCTCTTTGACCCAACTGAAAAAATCCAGTTTTTTATCTGCAAATATGGCAACATACATTTTGCAGAATTTGACAATGAACAATTTACTGCCGCAAAACTCAACAAGCTTGGCTGGACAATAATAGAAGGGCAGGAATTCGACAATTTCAGTTCAGATGGTAAAATATCAGGAAGGCAAATCAAATGATAGGCACAGGTTCAGATTATATTATTTTTGATTTGTTCATATCTCCCCTGTCAAAAATTTTAACCTGTGCAGTTCTTGTTAATACTCATATTCAGGATGCAAAAACTCCGTTAAACATCTGCTCGTAAATATGAAGACTGTATTATATTACATCTTATTACGAAGATGATTCTCATGAGGAAATTATTACTGTTTTTCATATTCATCAGTATTATAAAATCCAATGCACAGGTTCGACAACCTGAAAATACAGCGGCCCTATACGATCAACTCAAGACAGCAAAAGGAGAACAACGTGCTTCACTCCTCCTGCAATTAGCCAGAATTGAGTTTCCCAAACTACCCGATCAATCCATGGCTTTTACACAGGAAGCCCTAACCATTTACCGACAGGAAAATAATGAGAACGGTCAGGCAGATGCCATGAATTCACTGGCGAATATGTACCGCCGGAAAAATAATTTTACACTTGCTTATGAACTCGACTCAGTAAGCTATGCCCTTTCCAGGAAAAATAATTACCAGAGGGGTATTGCAGGCGCTTCATTGAACCTGGTACCTAACTATATGCGTTCAATGGAATACCAGAAAGCACTTTCATATGCCAATGAAGCCATAGATGCCGGGAA
>DPWF01000281.1 GCA_003526435.1 Chitinophagaceae bacterium
GTAGAGGCAATGGGTGCCTGTAACTGCGTGAAAATAGAAGACGGCAAGCTCATCGGGCACAATACAGATGTAATGGGTTTCGAACAATCCTTATTACCATATCTGAAAGAGCATCATCGTAATGCACTGATACTGGGAACCGGTGGGGCAGCCGCAGCCGTTGCATATGTCTTTAAAAAGAGGGCTATTCCATTTCAATATGTATCGAGAAAAAGAACAGATACATCACTAGCCTACGAAGACCTTGATGAAGGAACAATGCAAGCACATACACTGATCATCAACACTACGCCGTTGGGTATGTCGCCCCTGATAGATGAATGTCCTCCCATTCCTTACCAATGGATCAATAAACAGCACCATTGTTTTGACCTGATTTATAATCCTGCTGAAACATTGTTTTTGCAGAAAGCAAAAGCTGCAGGCGCCAGTACACAAAATGGTGCAGAAATGCTGGTAATACAGGCAGAAGAGAGCTGGCGTATCTGGAATGAAGATGAATAATGAATTGTCAATGTCGAATACCCGGTTTCAAAGTTCACTATTGGATATCCATCATTCAACAATAAGATTTCCTTTGAGTTTAATGTCTCTTGATGATGAACCAATCATCAACCTGAAATCACCTGATTCAATTACTTTCTTCATGTCTGCATCAAACAAAGAAAGATGTTCAGGTAATACCTTGAAAAATACTTTTCTGCTTTCACCGGCTTTCAGGCGAATGCGTTCAAAACCTTTTAACTGTATAACGGGTTGAGAAACGGAAGACAATACATCGCGGATGTACAATTGTACAACTTCGTCTCCATCTCTTTTGCCTGTGTTGGTGATGATACATGAAACAGAAGTACTGTCTCCTTTTTTCAAAATATTCTTTTGAATCTCAAGATCAGAAAATGCAAAATTGGTATAGCTTAATCCAAATCCGAATGGAAAAAGCGGAAGACCACTCAGGTTATTATAATCATCGCCACGTCCGGTAGGAGCATGGTTATACACCAATGGTAGCTGGGCCTCGGAAAGCGGGAATGTAATGGGTAGTTTACCTGATGGGTTATAATCGCCCGTTAATATTTCAGCAATAGCGTGTCCACCCTGTTCACCGGGATACCAGGCTTCCACAACAGCATCTGCCTGGTCGATCCAATTGGTCATGGTAACGGCACTGCCACCAATTAAAACAACAATGATTTTTTTCCCCGTTTTTGCCAATTCCCTGATCAGTTTTTCCTGCATCCCAGGTAATTGTAAAGATGCACGATCTCTGAATTCACCTTCTTCAATTCCGGCTACTACAATCACAGCATCCGTCTGTTTGGCAATAGCTACTGCCTGCCGGATGGCACTGTTATGACTGTCTTTCAGCTTCCAATCCCATACCAGTTTGATATGCGCATTACCATTGGGTTCTTTAAACTCAATGCGGATAGCGTAGTCTTTATCTTTTTGTAACGGAACAGGTACCATCCGGGTATGATAACTCTGCTTCTCCCACTGGTTAATAATGAGTTGGTTATCGAGGTATAAACGAAAACCATCATTGCCTTCGAGTCCGATATTAAAAATTCCACTTGCAGGTGCCAGCAATTTGCCTGTCCATTGAACGCTGTAAAAATCATTGGGTAATTGCTGATCAGGTCCATATAAGGTCCAGTGAAAATCGATGGTTTTATCTGTACGTTCCAGGGCCGGTGTTCCAGACAGGTCAATGCTTTTGTAATAAGCTCCTTTCAGTCCATTTATTTTTTGGTTGCCTGTTGTATGAAATAATACAGTTTCCGGAATAACGGTATATGCTTGTATACTCCTTGGAACACCTGCACTGTACCTGATTTTTGTTTCAGGTAGTAAAGACTGAAGGCCTTGCAGGATATTGATTTTATTGTTGCCGGCACCACTATAACCTCCCAATCTTGCTTCTGTTGCATCAGATCCTATCAATGCAATGGATCGGATATTTTTTGAAAGTGGCAATACATTTTTAGCATTCTGTAATAATACAATTGATTCGCGTGCTGCCTGTTTGGCCAGAAACTGGTGTGTTTTATGATAACTGGTATCTGCAGCCAGTTGTTCATCTACATAAGGCTCTTCAAATAATCCCAATTCGAATTTGGCAGTTAGCACCCTCGCTACCGCATCATCTATTCTTTGTTGTGGAATACTGCCATCAAGGAAAGGAGGAATAAAGAGTTTGTGGTGTTCGATCTGTGTCTGAAAAATTACATCAAGCCCATTACTGATGGATTGTTTACCAGCATCCGCATAATCTCTGGCAGTATAATGCAAAACGTTGGCACCGCCAACGGCGCTGGCATCCGAAATAACAAAACCGTTAAAACCCCAGTCTTTTTTTAGTGTTTCGGTGAGTAATTTTTTATGGGCAGTGGCCGGACTTCCATCTACTGCATTGTAAGCAGTCATAATAGATCTTGCACCCGCTTTTTGAATAGCTTCCATAAAAGGCGGGAAGTGGATTTCCTGTAGTAATCTTTCATTAAAATAGATGGGGTAACTATCGCGGCCGCCATCACCTACATTGGCAATAAAATGTTTGGGTGTAGTGATGATGTTTTTTTGTTCGAATGATCTGATGAATGCGCTACCCATTTTTGCACTCAGGAAGGGATCTTCACCATAGGTTTCTTCAGTACGACCCCATCGAACATCTGAGGCAATATTAATAACAGGTGATAGTACCTGTCTGATGCCACGCACTCCCGCTTCTTTTGCGATGGCACCCGATATCTTTTCCATCAGACCGGTGTTCCAGGAAGCAGCTATACCAATACTTTGCGGGAAAACCGTGGCTCCTTCACGAACCAATCCATGCAAAGCTTCGTCAAATGGAATAATGGGGATCCCAAGTCTCGTTTCTTCTACAAAATAGCGTTGAATAGTATTGATCTTTTTTGCAAGACTGCTTGCATTTTCTTTTGTGTTGTATTGCAGTATCTGTTGAGCAGCATTACCATCTGAAGAGCCGGCACTTACCTGGAAACCAAATAAGCCATGTTTATATTTATCTTCTTCTCCTTTTTTAATTTCACCAGGTATCATAAATAGCTGGAAAAATTTCTCTTCCTGAGTCATTCTTGACAAAAGGTCTTTTACTCTTTCCGGTATAGAGAAAGTTTTATTTTTATAGACAGGTAACTGTTGCGTACTACCATAAATGCTACAACAGGTACTTGCAATCAATACAAGTACGAAAGAATAAAAACCTTGCTGCTTCATGTTTTGATTTCTTATGGATGAGTCAGTTTAGCAACAGCTTCTTCAGGAATGCTTACTTTTTTCTTATTTGTATAATCATAACAGATCATTCCTGTTTTGGCTTTTGCAGCCAGTGCCCAGCCATC
>DPWF01000096.1 GCA_003526435.1 Chitinophagaceae bacterium
CCATGTGCTTCCTTTTGTTTGGGGAGCAAATGACGTTTGGCGATCTCTACTTTTTCTTCCACCGCATAACCACTCAAATCAATGATCTCGAGTCGATCGCGTAATGCAGGCTGTATGTTCTGGATATTATTGGCTGTTGCAATGAATAAAACTTTACTAAGGTCATATTCCAACTCCAGGTAATTATCATAGAAACTGTTGTTCTGTTCGGGATCGAGCACTTCAAGTAAGGCTGACGACGGGTCGCCACGAAAATCATTACCAATCTTATCAATTTCATCTAGGATCATGACCGGATTTGATGATTTGCATTTACGGATATTCTGGAGAATACGTCCCGGCATAGCACCAATATAAGTTTTGCGATGACCGCGGATTTCACTCTCATCATGCATTCCTCCCAGGCTTAAACGAACATATTTACGTCCGATAGCATGGGCAATGGAACGGCCCAATGATGTTTTACCAATGCCGGGAGGTCCGAGAAAACAAAGAATCGGACTTTTCATATCTCCTTTCAGCTTCAATACGGCCAGGTATTCGAGAATGCGGCTCTTGATCTTCGACATACCATAATGATCAATGTCTAATACCTTTTTGGCATTTTTGAGGTCATAATTATCATCAGTATGTTCATCCCATGGAAGGTCGAGCATCAGATCGAGATGGTTGTACACAACTGAGTAATCAGGTGTACTGTAGTGCATTCTTTCCAGTTTTTCGATACCCGATTTGAAAAGGTTTTTGGCTGTATCGGGCCATTTTTTCCCTTCCGCTTTTTTCTTCATCTCCGCTATCTCACGCTCATTGGTATCGCCACCCAATTCTTCCTTGATGCTTTTCAGTTGCTGCTGAAGAAAATAATCACGCTGTTGCTTGTCTATTTCAGTCCGGGGTTTGTTGGTCACTTTATCCTTTAGTTCAGCAAACTGCAATTCCCGCTGTAGTATATGGATGAGTTTTTCAGCCCGTTGGTGGATATCGTGTATTTCGAGCAGACCCTGTTTTTCAGACAGATCGCTGTTGAGGTTGCTGCTCACAAAATTGATAAGGAAGGAAGGATTCTCAATGTTTTTAAGAATAATGGATGCCTCTGTTGGCAGGTTAGGCGATAACTGTATGATTTGCGTAGCCAGGTCCTTGATACTGCTTACAATAGCATTAAAATCTTCCTGCTTGGGTACTTCATCATCTGCCAGCATACGTATGGATGCCCTGAAATAAGGGTCTTCCGAAACCATGTTGAGCAGTTCAAATCTTTTTTTGCCCTGAATAATGATGGTCGTTCCCCCATCCGGCATTTTAATGAGTTTAACGATCTTGGCGATGGTACCAATAGAACAGAGATCTTTAGGCTCCGGATCTTCCACATTCGCATCTTTCTGTGCCAGTACACCTACCAGTTTATCGCTCTTGTAAGCCTCATTCACTGCTTTGATACTTTTATCTCTTCCTACCGTAATAGGCAATACTACGCCCGGAAAAAGAACTGTATTGCGCAGTGGTAATATGGGGAGTGTATCTGGAATGACTGTATCCTTATCAAAATCGCCATCATTTTCATTGATGGGGATGATGGGCATAAAGTCTGTATCGTCTTCTGATCTAAAAAAAAGTTTCTCGTTCAACATATTGTGTTTTCAATCTTAAGCCAGATTGACATGAATAGTCAATCCATTACCGATGAGGTAAGTCGGCAAAAATAGGTCAATATTGATGCCATGCGTCTAAAAAAGGGAAGATCGGTACAAACTGTCGCAAAAAAAATCTCCCGCTTGAGGCGGGAGACCTTTTATCCCGATTTTTATCGGGAAAGCTTCTTGCAAGAAGTAATATTGTCTAAAAACAAATACTACTAGTGAGCAGCTGGAGCAGCAGTTGTGTCAGCAGCTTTTGCTGTAGTGTCAGCAGCAGCAGTTGTGTCAGCAGCAGCAGGAGCTACAGTTGCAGTTGTGTCAGCAGCAGGAGTTTCAGTTGTTTCACCAGAGTTACATGCAGCGAAGAAACCTGCAACAGCTAAAATTGCGAATACTTTTTTCATTGTACTTGTTTTTTAAAATTTTTTGTTTGGGCGCAAAGATAATGGTCAAATTGTCTTTTGCAAATTTTTAACAGCTTTTTTTACTTCTTCCTGAAAAATATCCGAATGGGTACTCCCTTAAAATTGAAGCTTGTTCGCAGTTGATTTTCCAGATAATTGCGATATGGTTGTTTAATATCGTCAGGATAATTGGTAAAAAAGGCAAAAGAAGGCACCACCGTAGGCAGTTGTGTCACATATTTAATTTTTACCGTATTACCTCTTACAACAGGTGCATGATAGGCCTGAACCGCTTTCAGCATCACATCATTTAACTGAGAGGTAGGTATTTTTCTCTTCTTGTTCTCATACACTTCCAATGCCATTTCGATGGCTTTGAAAATCCTGGTTTTGTCTTTTACCGATATAAACAGAACAGGCACATCCGTGAAAGGAGCAATTCTTTGTTTTAAAATTTTTTCATAATCACGTGCTGTATTTGTTTCTTTTTCAACAAGATCCCACTTGTTTACCAATACAACTACACCTTTCCCTTTACGGGTGGCCAGGCTAAAAATGGTTACGTCCTGGGCAGTGATTCCTTTATCGGCATCAAGCACCAGCAAACACACATCGGCTTCATCCATGGCTTTAATGGCCCGGATGATAGAATAAAACTCCAGGTCATCTTTCTCTTTGCTTTTTTTACGGATACCTGCCGTATCTATAAGCATAAACTCTTTTTGAAAGAGTTTATAATGGGTATGAATAGTATCGCGTGTGGTACCGGCTATGTCGCTTACAATGGTGCGTTCTTCGCCAATCAATGCGTTTAGTAAAGATGATTTGCCTACGTTTGGCTGACCGATGATGGCAAACTTGGGCAAGCCATCATCTTTTGCAGTATTTTCTGAATCTTCCGGAGAAATGCCTGCAGCAATCGCATCCATTACCTCTCCAGTTCCACTACCTGAAATGCTGCTAATGAAGAAGTTATGAGTGAAACCTAAACTATAAAATTCAGTCGCTTCCAGCTCACGTGTACCATTGTCTACCTTGTTTACAACCACATAAACAGGCTTGGTGGTGCGACGCAGCATATCGGCCATCGCTTCATCGAGGTCGGTTATGCCCGTGGCCACGTCTACCATAAATACGATGGCATTTGCCTCGTCAATAGCAATCTTTACCTGCTTCCTGATCTCTTTCTCAAAAATATCTTCTGTATTGGGCACAAATCCCCCTGTATCAATCAGGTTGAATACTTTACCATTCCAGTCGGCCATTCCATATTGCCGGTCGCGGGTAACACCGCTGATATCGTCAACAATGGCTTTTCTGGTTTCAAGTAAACGATTAAAAAAAGTGCTCTTCCCCACATTAGGTCGTCCCACAATTGCAACTGTATAACCCATAATTGTATTTTTTTATTACACTAAATAATTAAGTATTCAATTCAATAAATTGATAACCAATCTATTGATATCCATATTCGTTTAACTGCATTTCGTTATCCCTCCATTTGGGTCTTACTTTTACAAACAGTTCCAGGAAGACTTTCTGACCAATAAATGCTTCAATATCTGCTCTTGCCAGCATACCTACTTCTCTGATCATCTTACCTTTTTCTCCGATAATGATGGCTTTCTGACTTTCCCTTTGCACAATGATATCGGCCTGGATCTTTACCAACTGTTCCTTTTCTTTAAACTCATTTACCATCACTGCTGTATGGTAGGGTATTTCATCTCCAAACAACTGGTAAATTTTTTCCCTCACCATCTCCCCCACAAAAAACTTGGTTGGCAAATCGCTCAGGTCGTCCTCGCTATAAAAAGGAGAACCTTCAGGTAAAAATGCCAGAACGGCATCTAATAATTTTTGAAGGTGTACTTTCTGGAGGGCAGATATTTTTACCAATTGTTTACAGTATGTCTTACCCGCAAAAAAAGTTTCCGCTTCTGCGATCTTACCGTTGGCTGCTGTATCAATTTTATTGAGTACAAGAATGGCAGGCACTTTTAACCGGAGTCCGCTAAAAATTTTGTCGCATTCCTGAAAATCGTCATTGGCGTCTACCATCAACAGGGCCAGGTCGGCATCTTCCAGTGCGCTTTTTACCGATGACATCATACGTTGATGAAGCTTGTATTTCGGATCAATAATACCCGGCGTATCTGAAAAAATGATCTGGTATTCTCCTGGCTTGTTCAAAAATGCTTTGATCCGGTGACGGGTGGTCTGGACCCTGGGCGACACGATCGCCATTTTCTCCCCTACCAATGCATTTAGTAAAGTACTTTTTCCGGCATTGGGACGACCAAATATGTTGACAAATCCTGATTTCATAATAAGTTGGGAAGTCGGAAAATCCGAAAGACGGGAAGAGGGAACTCAGTTGAGAATAAAACAATAAGATGTGAAATGATCTTTACAAAACCCGCATCTTTCATTATTCAGTATCCAGAGAAGCCCCTAGCCGAATTACGAGTCGTTCTGACTCAAAATTATATTTTTAATACAAAAGGCCTCAAATCTGAGGCCTTTCGATTTTTCTGTTGCGAGGGAAGGGATCGAACCTCCGACCTTCGGGTTATGAGCCCGA
>DPWF01000261.1:0-1376 GCA_003526435.1 Chitinophagaceae bacterium
ATATCTTGTATTAACGCAAATTCAGTGCCAAAAGATTTTCCGGATTTGTTAATCCTTTCTAAATACTATTCCTATTCTTCTTCTTAGATACCTTTTCTTTTTTCACTGTTGCCTGATGCAAAGTTCTATAGTAAAGACAGAATTAAATGTCAATGGTTTAACAATGATTTGTTAAAGGATTAGTGACAAGACACCGTATCTGCACTACGTTCGGAGATAAATGGACTCAGGTATGGAATGTTAAGATTTAAACCCCTGATTATCAGCAAAATGGCTGTAAGACCAACAACATAAGGCACCAACTTACGCATGGCCTGTTTGTTTTGCCAGCTTAAACGGGTACCCCAGAAAGCCAGTGAAAACAAAGCCGGTAGTGTTCCCAGACCAAAAAAAAGCATAAAAACAAGGGCATTTAAAATAGTGCCGGTAGCCATGGCCCCACTTATGGCTATNNGCTATATACACCATACCACAAGGCAGCAAACCATTGGCTGCCCCCATTAAATACATGCCAGAAAAACCGTGACGGTGCATTGACCAGGAAATAAGCCGGACGACTTTTTGGTTGAACCATTTCCAACCTTCTATTTTTTTAAAGAACAGCCTGCTCAACAGAAAAAAAAGCATCACTATTCCTATGCTTATGGAAAACACCTGCTGCCAGCCTGCCACGCCAATACGCCAGCCAATTAAACCAGCCAGAATACCCAATATCATATAAGTACCTATACGCCCAAATTGATACACCAGTATGCCCAGTATTTTTTTATGCTGTGGTAAATGTTGCACAGGCACACTCATCACCAGCGGACC
This sequence comes from Chitinophagaceae bacterium, assembly GCA_003526435.1. GTDB lineage: Bacteria > Bacteroidota > Bacteroidia > Chitinophagales > Chitinophagaceae > Sediminibacterium. Next base: position 814 of record DPWF01000261.1, read on the forward strand.
ACACATGCCAATACAATGCAGGCTGCTTGCCAACCCTAACAATATGGCCGATATGAAAATAGCAACACTCATTGAACAGGTAGCTCTATGTCTTTTTCGAGATAATATTTTTTATCAGCCGCTTCCCAGGTTAACTTCATCAGGTATTTATCTGCAGCCAGTTTATTTCTGACAATGATTTGCTTCCCTTCTAAATCAATGGCAAGTGGTAACCGGAAATCTTTGGCTGCTTCTGTTTTACAGTAAAACCATATTTCTCCTTTTACTGTCAGTCCGTTCATTTCTTTTGGCATTTGCAACACCAGGTTTTCTTCTGTAGTTGAAACAGTAACAACACCAATGGTTGCTGCATTTGCCCTGCCGTCAATTTTATCCTGGTACCGGAGTTCGTCCTGGTAATATTCTATACTCACCAGTTCAAAACGGGTATTCACTGCTTTATAAACCAGCGTAGCCATCAAACCGGCAAAGCCAATGAATACGAGTATCAATTTATTTCCCCAATTCATATAGTAATAGTTTAATTGTTCATATTCAATTCATGCTCTGTATAAAAACTATCA
>DPWF01000261.1:1480-9464 GCA_003526435.1 Chitinophagaceae bacterium
TTTGAATGGTCATGTCCAGTTTTTCATCATACACACAATGAAAAAAAATCTCTCCTTTTACCCTTGTATTCAAATGTTCTTCCGGAACCTACAGCACGATAAAAGGGTCTACTTTCTTCACCCTGAAAGCACTAATGTCCGCAGCTCTTTGCCTTGCTTCTATCACTTGCTGATAGTTTTTTTCTTCCTGCCTGTATTGCCTGCTTACAAGGTTTACTTTCGTTTCCTTTACCAGTCTGTAAACCGACAGGCTTAATAAAGAACAAAAAATAACATAACTGATCAGCAACTTCTTTCCCCAATTCATGTTGAACTGTTTTATTTTCTTTAGGGGATGTTGGATCTTTTGTTATTGAAAACCTGTTTTATAATGCCGGGCCCAGGAAACTTGTTTTCGCTGTTGCCAATTCTTCGTCGTTATTATAAAGTGATAATTTCAACAATGTTTTTCTTTGTTTGATAGCCGATTTAGGCAATATGATAAAAAATGTACCGGCTGCCTGTCCTTCTTTCTTAATATCAATTACCGATTTCCCTGCCATCTGAATATTGCCCTGTTGATCCTGCAATACAATCTTAACAGAGAGGTCCTTTGTAGTTTTGTTGATCAGTTTAATATTATAGAGATTCGATAAACTGTCAGCCCCTCTTTCCTGGTACAACATTCCTGCAGTTCTGATCACCGTTGCATCAATATCTTTTCTCGTCATTAAAATCACGGAAAGAATGGCGAGTAATAAAAAACATAACCCGGTGTAGAGTTTCATGCGCACGGTATAACGTAATGGTTCTCCTTTAGCTATACTATTCTCAGAAGCATACCTGATTAAGCCTTTGGGTTTCCCAATACTATCCATTACATGGTCGCAGGCATCAATACAGGCCGTACAACCCACACATTCCATTTGTACACCATTCCTGATATCAATTCCGGTTGGACAAACTTTCACACAGAGGTGACAGTCTATACAGTCGCCCAGAGATGTTGTCGCCTGTTTTTTGAAATTACCCCTTGGTTCACCTCTTTTATAGTCGTATGCTACAATCATGGAATTTTTATCGAGCAATACACTTTGCAAACGTCCGTACGGACAAACCACGGTACAGGCCTGCTCCCTGAAAAATGCATATACACCATAAAATACGCCGCTGAATACAAGGATAGATGCAAAGCCCACCACATGTTCTGTAACAGGTTCAGTAATAATTTTTTCGAGTTCTTTTATACCAATAATATATGCCAGAAAGAAATTAGCAATAATAAAAGACAGCAGAAAGAACAAGACATGTTTCAATGTTACTTTAGTAATCTTTTTGCCTGTCCATGGAGCTGCTTTTAACTGTTTCTGAGCAGGTGCATCGCCCAATACCCAGTACTCCACTTTTCTGAACATCATTTCCATGAAATTGGTTTGTGGACAGGCCCATCCACAAAACAGTCTTCCGAAGGCTGCAGTAAAAAGAATGATAAAGAAAACAAATGTGACCATGGTAAGACCAAAAATGAAAAAGTCTTGCGGCCAGAATATCTTACCAAATAAAATGAATTTAGCTTCCGGTATATTAAACAGAAAAAGTGGTCTGCCATCTATTTCAACAAAAGGCAGTCCAAAAAAGATGATAAAATAAAACACGCTTAATACTGTACGTATATTATAAAACCGTCCTTTGGGTTTATATGCATAAATCCATTTCCGTTTACCAGATTCATCTACAGTAGCAATCCGGTCACGAAAAGCGTCTGTTTCTAATACGTTACTATGTTTTATTTCATTCATCTTATTATTTCAATCCTGCCTTTGTTACAGGTGCTGTTGGTTTTACTGAATCTGCTACCACCTGTTCCTGATAAACTTCTCCCTGTGGTTCTTTTGCTGTAGCTGGTTTTGGGCCTTTAATTGATTTGATATAACTGGCCAGTTGCGCAATTTGTACCGGTGAATAATCGTCTTTCCAGCTCTTCATCCCTTTTTCCGGCCAGCCATATTTAATTGATTTAAAAACGTCAGAAATACTGCCGCCATGTAACCAGTATTCATCTACCAGGTTGGGGCCTACTGTTCCGCCACCATCTGCCGCATGACAGGCCGCACAGGCTGTTACAAATATTTTCTTACCCGCATCAAGTGCAGATGCATCACTGAGGTAGGTAACCGTGTTCTCATTTACATTGTTTGCCGCTTTTTTCAGGTAGTCTTCTTTTTCTGCTTCCGCCTTTTTCATCACTGCTGCCAGTTCTTCCAGACTTGAAGGAGCTGTATGCGTTACATGGTAGCGCCATAGATAAATACACGCAAAAATGATACAGATATAAAACCCATACAACCACCAGGGTGGTAAACGGTTATCCAGTTCACGGATACCATCATAATCGTGTCCGAGATCAATATTTGCTTCTTCCTGAACAGGTCTGAAATTATTGGCTTTGCTCCACCATTTTGCAAACAGAGATTCTTTTACTTCTTCTGTTTCTACTGCTGCTGTCACAGTTTCTTTTGCCAACAAACTTTTTAAATGATATAACAGCCATAATAATACAAGCAGTTCAACCCCCACCACAGTAATCAGCGAATAAAATGCAGTCGGCGAGAGCCCACTGATTGTGTTATTCACTGCCACTGCTACCGGCTCATCTGCTGCAAATGCTACTGAACTCATCATCAAAAGAGCAATTATGCCTAGTATTTTCTGTTGTGTACCAGATGCTTTTTTCTCACGAAATTCTTTCATCTTCATTTCCGCTGCACCCAATACCACATGTGCCAGCAAAGCGATAGCCAGTAATAAGGCTGCAATAACCACCACCAGCACTTGTGCAAGCGGGTTAGCCATAGCAGAGGGTTTGGGTGGACCTTCGGCCCAAACACTAGATGGAACCAGTGTACAAAAAAGGCCGATCATCCATACACTCATGTATTTGATCCGTTGAAAATTACGCTGTTGCATTGCGATTCATTTATAAGTCAGAAGGTTAGTTGTCTAAGGGTAAATGACTGATTTCTTCTATCATCTTTTTATCTGCTTTCCAGGCCCAGAGGGTCATCAGCAGAAAGAAAGTAAAGAAGATGGAAAAAGAACTGAGTGCATAGATGTCTACGCCAATAATCTTCTCCAGGTAGTTAATAAATTTCATGTCTGTTTCTTTTATTGTTTTTCAGCTACTGGTTGTGAGCCTTTAATATCTACCCCAATCCTTTGCAGGTAGGCGATCATGGCAATAATTTCTTTACTGGCAGCAGTTTCTATTTTATCCGCTTTCAGGTTTTTACTGATTTTTTCTGCCTGTGCCATCAGTTCTTTGTTGGCAATCTGGTCATATCCTTTTTCATAAGGCACACCCAATGTCTGCATAGCCCTGATACGTGCAGCAGTTGTTGCAGTGTCAATGGTATCATCCAGTAACCATGGATATGATGGCATGATAGAACCCGGGCTCATACTTTGCGGTTCAAGCATGTGATTGTAATGCCAGCTATCGGGATATTTTCCACCGATACGTGCCAGATCGGGCCCTGTACGTTTACTACCCCACTGGAATGGATGATCATATACAAACTCACCTGCTTTACTGTACTCTCCATAACGTGCCACTTCATCACGGAAAGGACGGATCATTTGAGAGTGACAGGTATAACAGCCTTCGCGTATATAAATATCACGACCATGTAATTCAAGTGGTGTATAAGGTTTTACTGCTGCGATGGTAGGTACATTGCTCTTCACAAGGAATGTAGGAACGATTTCAAGTATACCACCAATGGCTACTGCAACCAGGCTGAGTACCAGCATCTGGATGGGTCTTGCTTCAATCCAGCGGTGCCAGTATTGTTTGCCGTGTGTAACAATTTTTGCCGGTAATGGTGGCGCTTCTGCAGCTTCATTGGCTACCAGTTTACCGGCTTTTACGGTTTTCACAATATTATATACCATGATGAATACACCAACGAGGTATAACAAACCACCAATACTTCTGGCTACATACAGTGGAATGATATGTGTAACTGTTTCCAGGAACTGGAACTTGAGTGTACCATCTTCAGTAAACTGTTTCCACATCATGGCCTGTGTAAAACCAGCCCAATACATTGGAATGGCATAAAGTACAATACCAATAGTACCAATCCAGAAATGTGTACTTGCCAGTTTCGTTGAATACAGTGGGGTATTGAAAATTTTAGGGATGATCCAATAAAGAATACCAAACGTAAGGAAGCCATTCCAACCCAATGCACCTACGTGAACGTGCGCAATGGTCCAGTCGGTAAAGTGAGAAATGGCGTTTACATTTTTCAGGCTTAATAAGGGTCCTTCAAAAGTGGCCATACCATAACAGGTGATGGCAACCACCATAAATTTCAGGATAGGATCTTCACGCACTTTATCCCACGCACCCCTCAATGTAAATAAACCATTCAGCATACCTCCCCATGATGGCGCAATCAGCATTACACTAAATACCACACCCAGACTCTGTGCCCAATCTGGCAATGCTGTATATAACAAGTGGTGTGGACCTGCCCATATATAAATAAAGATCAGCGCCCAGAAGTGTATAATAGAAAGACGATAACTATATACTGGTCTGTTAGCTGCTTTCGGAAGAAAATAATACATGATACCCAGATAAGGTGTAGTAAGGAAGAATGCCACTGCATTGTGACCGTACCACCACTGTACCAGCGCATCCTGAACACCCGCATACCAGCTATAGCTTTTGAGGAAAGTAACAGGAATTTCAAATGAGTTTACAATATGCAGCATGGCCACTGTAACCCAGGTAGCGATATAAAACCAGATTGCTACATATAAATGACTCTCTCTGCGCTTGAGGATGGTACCAAACATATTGATACCAAATACCACCCAAATCAATGTAATAGCGATATCAATGGGCCATTCCAGTTCTGCATATTCTTTACCAGTGGTATAACCCGCCAGCAGTGTTAATGCTGCGGCCACAATAATCAATTGCCATCCCCAGAAATGTATTTTACTGAGTGTGTCACTAAACGTACGTGCTTTACACAAACGTTGCAGTGAATAATACACACCCATGAAGATACCATTGCCTACAAAAGCAAAAATCACCGCATTGGTATGCAGTGGCCTTACCCTACCAAATGTGGTGATGGGCAGGTTAAAGTTAGCCGCCGGCAAATAGATCTGGACAGCAGCAAGTAACCCTACCAGCATACCTACCACACCCCATAGTATGGTGGCATATGCAAAAAGCTTTACCGTTTTGTTGTCGTAATAAAATTGTTCTGATTGCATGAATAGTCGTTTTTATAGAAGAGAGTTAGTAACTATTTTTTATTGGGATGTTGATCAAAAAGCATTCGAACAGAAGGAGATTCCTCGTCATCATACTGCCCCGTTTTCACGCTCCAGATAAAAGCACCCAGAAATAAACCTGCTACACTGATACTTGCGATTAACAAAAGGATAATAACACTCATAGCTGTTGAATAAACACTGTAAAAGTATTTTCACCGCATGGGGCAGCCTATGATATTACTCAAGGGAACACATGATTTTAGTCATGTTTTGGTCAGACAAGCTGTAAACGCCTTGACGCGAGGTTACTTAAACCAAAAGTGATCAGCAAAATACTGATACTGCTACAGGGCATTAATATGGCCGCAATCATTGGCGATAAAGTACCCTGCACGGCAAAATATAAACCTGTGATATTATAGAGAATGGATATAACAAAAGCAGCCATCACTATCGTACGGTTGAATTTACACATCCTGATGAGCTGGTACAATTGCGGCAAACTGCCCGCTTCTATGATGGCATCACTGGCCGGTGTAAAATTGTTACTATTGTCTGTAATGGCTACACCTACGTCTGCTTGTTTTAAAGCGCCGGAATCATTTAGCCCATCGCCAATCATCATCACTTTTTTTCCTTCCTGTTGCATAGACTTCAACACTTCCAGTTTGTCTTCCGGTTGTTGATTAAAATACAGTTCAGAACGCTGACCCAATAGTTTACGCAGGTAAGGTAATTCACCATCATTATCGCCGCTTACAACTGCAATATGGAAACGTGATTGTAATTGTCTTAATAGCATGGGTACCGACTGGCGATAGTGGTTTCTGAACCGGAATCTTCCGAGTAATTTTCCTTCCACCGATAGATATACAACAGACGCTTCATCGTTTTGTGTTTTACCGGTAATAAAAAGCGCTGAGCCAAGTGCAATAAGGTCACCATCCACCATCCCCTCAATGCCTTTTCCCGGGAACTCTTCGAAAGCCAGGAAAGGATCTCTTAAAGCCGGCCCGGCCCAGGCAGCAATACCCTTACTTAAGGGATGCGTTGATTGTGCCGCCAGTGTAGCTATTTTTTTTCGAATCTGCGGTGTAATGGGTTTCCCATCGTACACCACTTCCATTTCTGTACCGGCGGTGAGTGTTCCTGTTTTATCAAAAACAATCGTATCTATATCGGCCAGTTTTTCAATAACCGTAGCATGACGCAGGTAAAAATGATTACGCGAAAGAATACGCAGGATGTTTCCGTTGGTAAATGTATTACTCAATAACAAGGCACAAGGGCAGGCGATAATGAGTACAGCGGTTATAGCATTCCAGCTCCTGCTTTCATCCTGCCAAAACCAGTATGCACCTGCTGCAATAGCCACAGCAAATACGACCCATGTAAACCAGCGGCTCAATCCATGAACAAATGAATTTTCATTGTTTGCCTCATTTTTGAATACATCCTTATTCCACAGCCTGGTAAGATAACTCTGTGCTACTTCCTTAATTACCAGTACTTCAATATTACCTCCCACCTGCTTACCGCCGGCATATACAATTTCACCCATTTCTTTGGCCACTGGCAGGGTTTCACCTGTTACAAAACTGTAATCAATAAGCGCCCGACCGCGTGTTATAATACCATCAGCCGGAATTAGTTCCTGGTGATGAATAAGCAGGGTATCATTCAACCTGATATCGGGTAAGGTTACAGTAGATGATAATTCATCCTTGATTCTTTTTACCGCAACAGGAAAATAAGAAGTGTAGTCACGATCGAAATTCAATTGCCGATGGGTTCTGTCTTGTAAAACACGACCCGCCAACATAAAAAATACGATACCCGTCATTGAATCAAAATAACCACTACCTGTACCGGTAAATACTTCATATAAACTGCGTGCAAATGTTACCCATATTGCCAATACAATAGGCGCATCAATATTCAGAAATTTCTGTTTGAGTGCGTTCCAGGCACTGGTATAAAATTCTCCGGCACTATAAAAGAATACGGGTAAGCTCAGCACAAGATTGAGGTAGCGGAAAAATACAAGCAGTTGACCTTCCTTGTCGTCAATACCAAGGTATTCCGGGAAACTCATGAGCATGATGTTTGCAAAACAAAAGCCTGCCACACCCAGCCGGAATATCTTTTTCCTGTCGGTTACCGGTTTTTTCTTGCCAAGATCATGATAACTGATATAAGGCTCGTACCCTATACCCGTCAACAATTCTGCCAGTTGACGCAGGTTCATCAATCGGTGATCAAAAACAATATCTGCTTCTTTTCTTTCAAAATTTACTTTACAACTTACAATGCCATCCTTTAGCTTATGCAATTGCTCGAGCAGCCACAAACAACTGCTGCAATGCATTTGCGGAAGATAAAAACTGATATGTGTATGATGATCATCTTTAAAACTGATGAGTGATTGTTGTATGGATACATCTTCCAGGAACGCAAACTTATCTGACCGGACTATGATTTTTTGTGACTGACCCGGGCTCTGATTGAGGTCGTAATAAGTACACATACCGTGTTCGTTCAGTATTTCGTACACCATCTTACATCCTTCACAACAAAAATGTTTATCGTGTGCCTGAATATCTGTATCCCTGCAGGTTTCGCCGCAATGATAACAGGCTACTTCAGTTGATGATGATATCGACCTGTTTTTACTCATGTTGTTTTTGTTGTAAGATGTTGACTCAGC
>DPWF01000261.1:9477-14228 GCA_003526435.1 Chitinophagaceae bacterium
ATGGGTACAAAGAGCTTTGTTCAAAATGAATCCACCTCAGTACATGTGTTTCCAACAGGAACATTTCATTGATACAGTTTTTCAATGTATCGGGCCAGCTTGGATGTGTTACATAATGATGCATCAACTGACGAAGTTTCTGTAATAACTGAATCAACACCTGATGTGTATGCAGCATGGTATCTACCACTTTAGGTTGAATCAAAACTTTCTCCCCGCCCAGTTGCTGCTGTATATATGGAAAAACAATACCTGTTTCTTTCCTGAAAGAATGGGTTAATTCATCTTCAATTTTCTGAAAAACTAATTGTACAATCTCGGAAACAGGTTCAGGTAATTCTGCGATGGAAGCATGTTGGTCCAGGTACATAAGTATCTTGCCACAGGAATCAAGGATAGGCATATGATAGGCAGAAGGAATGGTTCTGCAGATTTCTCCGATTGAACCCGAACCCGGAAATATTTGACCGCCTGCCTGCAACAACATGATACGTGTAATTTGATTGCAAGGTAGGGTCGCTCTAAAGGCTCAACTATGATGATACTCAACCGCAAACATGATTTTTGTCATGTTTAATCCTGGAGATTGGCTGTCTGGAGCAGTAATTTGTGCTGTAGTATTTTTATTTTCTTGCCATCCAGTTCCACCATACCATCTTTTTTAAAATCGGAGAGTAAGCGAATGGTAGATTCTGTAGCAGTACCCACAAGATTGGCAATTTCTTCTCTCGATAAACGAACGTTCAGTGTAATGCCATCTTCTTCAAAACCATAGGTTTCTTTGATAAAAAGCAGTGTTTCTGCCAAACGCTCTCTGATGGGTTTTTGTGCCAGATGGGTAAGCTTTACTTCTGCCTTGTGCAGCTCATCACTCAGCAGTTTCATCATCTCAAAAGCAAGACCTGTGTCGTTTTTGAGAACAGTAATAAATATCTCTTTGGGAATAAAACAAACTTTTGTGTCTTCCAGTGCCACAGCAGAAGCACCATACCTATCGCCACTCAGTAAAGCCCTGTAACCCAATACATCACCTGCTTTTAGCAAACGGATGATCTGTTCTTTACCATCATCACCCTGGTGCGATAATTTTATTTTTCCTTCATTGATACAGTAAACACCAAAAGGATATGCGCCTTCATTAAAAAGAAGCTGCCCCTTTTTAAATGTATTACATATTTTTTGATCATTGATTGCCTTAACATACTCTTCCCTTGCTTTACAAAAAACAGAGTTAAATCGCTGCGCACAGGACTGACAGGTAGAGTAGTCGTGTTGAGATTGCATCTGAAGGTTTGAAATACAAAAATAAAGTTATTTATGCACTGTTATCCATTAAAAGATGGTAAACTGGTTAAGGAAGCAATATTTGTTTAAATTTAATCGAATCGCCATTGAACACATTGCAATCAACTTTTGATCTGATACCATTAATACTCCCTTGTTCACTATGCTGCCAGAATTGCCATGAACGGTTGATTCTTGGTTTCTCAGGTTGAAAATAATGGGCTACCCATAGAGGGTATTGCTTAAATTCATTACCGAGATAACGTTCATAAAAATCGGCATAGGTATAAATAATAGGTTTTACCCGATAGTATGACTCAATTTCCTTTAACCATTCTTTTAATCGTTCCCGCATTAAAGCAGGCTTAACGCCATATAACTTTTCAATATCTACCACCGGTGGCAGATCTCCCCTTTTTAGTGCTACCTGTTCAATAAATTGCAAAGCCTGCTTCTTTCCACTTTTTGTTGCCAGAAAAAAATGGTATGCCCCCCTCACCATGCCCGCTTCTTTTGCATTGGTCCAGTTTTTATGAAACCGCTTATCTATGTCGTTTAACCCCTCAGTAGCTTTCATGAATACAAAACCCATTCTTGTTTTTTCTTCTTTCATACCGTACACTGATGGCCAGTGAACGGGTCCCTGATGAACACTTACATCAATGCCATGAATAGTATAACCTGGCGGAAGTTGTATGCCAAATGCTTCATACCTTACAGATGAGATCGTATCTTCCTGTTGCTGTTGCCACTTATTCAATAAAGTGAAATAAAGAATCAGCACAAAACCTCCCAGCAGTAATATCAACCATAATTTCTGTTCCCTGCTTAACCTTTTGGATCTCTTTCTTGCCATATCCCTGCAAAAATCGGGTAAAACAGTATTGTAACTTTCAATACAGAATAGTTTTACCAGCTTTCCCATCCTGCTTTTTACTAATTTTACACAATGGGTTATTTTAACTGGAACGACAGTATTAATTTTCTGGGTAAACTCACTATAAGAAGGGTCTGGAATGCCTTAAAAGTGTATGGTAGTTATCAGATCAGCCGCTTTAGTAAAAAGCCTGTTCAGTGGGGTTTCCCTATCTCCATTTCTTTCGAACCCACCACATCCTGCAATTTGCGTTGCCCTGAATGTCCGAGTGGGCTACGCGCTTTTACAAGACCTACGGGTATGTTACAAAAAGATTTTTTCAGGGAAACCATTGACGACATTCACAAAGACCTGTTATACCTCATTTTTTATTTCCAGGGCGAACCCTACCTGAACCCTGATTTCCTGGAGATGGTGAAATATGCACATGATAAAGGCATTTATACTGCCACATCAACCAACGCACACTATCTCACAGACGAGAAAGCAAGAAAAACAGTAGAAAGTGGCTTAGACAGGTTGATTATTTCCATTGATGGAACCACACAGGATGTTTACCAACAGTACCGTGTAGGTGGGAAGCTCGATAAAGTACTGGAAGGTGCCCGCAATATTGTAAAATGGAAAAAAGAACTGAACAGTAAAACCCCTTTTATCTTTTTTCAGTTTCTAGTGGTAAAACCAAATGAACACCAGATTGAAGAAGTAAAAAAACTGGGGGCTGAAATTGGTGTAGACCAGGTTCGTTTTAAAACGGCACAGGTATATGATTATGAAAATGATCCACATAACCTGATTCCTGAAAACAATAAATACAGCCGCTATAAAAAAGACCGCGATGGGAAAATGCAGGTAAAAAGTGGCTTAACCAACCGCTGCTGGAAACTCTGGCATGCCAATGTGATAACGTGGGATGGACTGGTGGTGCCCTGTTGTTTCGATAAAGATGCCATGCACCAGCTCGGCAACCTTAAAAACCAAAGCTTCAGGCAGATCTGGAACAATGACAATTACCGGCAATTCAGAAAAGAACTGATGACCAGTCGGAAAAATATTGATATCTGCGCCAACTGTAGTGAGGGGCTGAGTGTGTGGCTGGATTAGCATGATGAATGGGCAATGCTGAATTGTGAATGCTATTTTTTTAGGACAATAACCAATCTGCTGAACATTTGGCATAGACAATTCACCATTTTCCTTCTCACATTTTTCCTACATTTACAACTATGGGTATTGAAAAAGATATACAACAACAGCATTTCAGGAACGAATACCAGAAGGCTTCTGTGAATATCATTTATTCTGCCAACTGGTTGAATGAAAAAATCAAAACCATGCTTGATCCGGATGATATTACCCCTCAGCAATACAATATTCTCCGTATCCTGAGAGGTTGTCAGCAACCGATGAGCACCTTACAGATCCGTTCACGCATGCTTGATAAAATGAGTGATACCAGCCGGATTGTAGAACGGCTATTAAAAAAAGGGCTGGTAGAAAAAAAAGTTTGTTCTGCCGATAAACGCCTAGTAGATGTAAGCATTTCCAAAAAAGGATTGGCCCTACTCGAAAAACTCGATAAAAAAAGTGCAGAAATAGACCAGTTGATACAAAGTCTTTCCGAAACAGAAGCCGCCGCTTTAAATAAGTTACTTGATAAAATGCGAGAGGAACCGGCATAATTGTTAATTTCTGTTCAGGTTTTCCCAATTCTTCCACATCAACAGTTTTAGCATACCCACTGGTTTATCTTTGGGGCATGAAAGTATTGCTACAAGTAAGTCTCACACTGGTTCTGTCAATTATTGCTTGCTCCCTTCATGCCCAGCATTCGCCCAACTATGAGTTCCGTGCCGCCTGGGTAGCAACAGTTGAAAACATTGACTGGCCCAGTAAAAGAACACTTTCGGTAGCAGAGCAACAGGCCGAATTTATTCGGATGGCCGAAATGCATCGTCGCAATGGCATGAATGCACTGATCGTTCAGATACGTCCATCAGCAGATGCTTTCTATCCTTCCACACTTGAACCCTGGAGCGAATACCTGACAGGTAAACAGGGGCTTCCTCCTACACCCTATTACGATCCGCTGGAGTTCATGATCAGTGAAACACATAAACGTGGTATGGAATTTCATGCATGGCTCAACCCTTATCGGGCCGTATTCAATATTCTTCGTTCATCTGTTGCACCCAATCACATTACCAAACAACATCCTGAATGGTTTGTAACTTATGGCGACAAGAAATATTTCAATCCGGGATTAACAGAAGTACGTAAACATGTGGCAGATGTGGTAAAAGATATTGTGATGAGGTACAGGATAGATGCCATTCATATGGACGACTATTTCTATCCTTACAAAATTCCTGGTCGCGACTTTCCCGACCAGTCAACTTTTTTGCAGCTTGGAAAAGGAATGGCAAAAGATGAATGGAGAAGAAGTAACTGCGACAGTATCATCGTATTACTCCAGCAAACCATCAGAAAAGCAAACCCAAAAGTAAAATTTGGCATCAGTCCATTTGGTGTATGGCGCAACAAGAGTCAGGACCCCATGGGCAGTGAAACCCGTTCTGGGCCTACAAAC
>DPWF01000222.1:0-2446 GCA_003526435.1 Chitinophagaceae bacterium
GTATGTCCTCCTTCCCTTTCAATATATTCATGCGGAATTTTCATGGCTACCAGTTTCTCATGCAGCTTGCGGTTTACTGTCAGAAAAAAATCATCTACCCCACAATCAATCATCAGGTTCAGTTGTCCTTTACTCAATACATCTACCATATTGATCACTGAATAAGCATCCCAATTGGCCTGATTTGTTTGTATATCACCTAAAATATTTTTCAGTTGCCAGTTATTCGGGAAAGGGCGAAGATCTACCCCACCACATATANNATACTGCCCACGTTGGCAAAAAGATCGGGGTGTTTGATACCAAGGTAGAGTGCGCCATGACCACCCATACTATAACCCGATATCGCTCTTCCTTTTTTGTCTCTGATGGTTGAATAATTTGAATCGATATAAGGTATCAGTTCCTGGGTAATATAGGTATCATATTTTACCAAAGTATCTACCGGACTGTTGATGTACCAACTGTTAAAACCGCCATCGGGACAAACAATAATCAGTCCTAACTCATCTGCTGCTTTTTTAATGGAGGGCACATCTTTTACCCATGAGCTGTAATTGCCACTATGTCCATGCAGCAGGTACACTACCGGATAGTCTTTCGCCGCCTGTGCATAATAGAGTCTCGGCTTAATAACAACTGCTTTAATGGTTTTATTCATGCTTTTGCTCTGTATGGCGATGGTGTCGACCGCAGCAGCTACCGAAACAAAAGAAGTACCCAATACAAGTAGGGCCACCAGCATAAACTGAAAGATGTATTGCTTTTTCATGGTAACAATATTAATTAAAAAAGCCGTCCAGCCAGAGGCTGAACGGCTTTAAAACTATCTTATTTCAATTAGTTTTTCTTTTGCTGTGCATGCTGCATGGGGTTTACACCCTGCGACTGTCCGCGGGCTGCACCACCCATTTTAAACAACTGGAACTTGCTGGGCTCTGCCACTGAAGGCCATTTGTTGTTGTTTTCATTAATATCAGCCGTTTCACGCATAGGGTCCTGCTTAATGCTTACCGCTTTCTTTTTTGTCATGAAAACACGTGTTACCTTATTTTCATTCTTTCTCCATATCTGCGCCGACAAACGCTGTGTTTCTTTGGTACCGTCTTCAAAAGTAAATTCAACAATCAATGGCATCACCAAACCTCCTTTATTACTGAAGGTTACTTCATACAGATGCATGTCTTTGTATTTTGCTTTTTCGGCTGCCGATAATACTTCCGGTGTGCCAAACACAGGCATAGGTACCCTCGTAACTGAATCATAAGGCTCCAGTCCACGGGCATATCTCCAGTAAAAATCGCGCAAAGAAGTATCTGCATCAGTCTGGAACACAATGCTCTTGTCTTCGCGGTTACGGATTTTAGAAATGTCTTCAAAAGCATTCACCAATGGCTTATCTATCGGGAAACTCTGTCCCCCACCGGTTCTTGCCTGTGGAACAGCATCAGCATCAAATACTGCATAGCGAACTGTATCGATGGCTATATCGCAAGCCTCAATACTATAAAACCATCCTCTCCAGAACCAGTCGAGATCAACTGCACTGGCATCTTCCATGGTACGGAACAGATCGGCCGGTGTAGGATGTTTAAATGCCCAGCGACGTGAATATTCACGGAAAGCAAAATCAAACAGTTCTCTTCCCATAATGGTTTCACGCAGGATATTCAAACCGGTAGCCGGTTTTGCATAGGCATTCGGACCAAACTGAATAATGTTTTCACTGTTGGTCATAATAGGCTCCAACTGCTCTTTGGGCGATTTCATATAGTCCACAATAGCCCAGGCCGGCCCGCGACGTGATGGGAACTTATTATCCCATAATTCTTCCGACAGGTATTGAACAAAAGTATTCAGTCCCTCATCCATCCAGGTCCACTGGCGTTCATCGCTGTTTACGATCATCGGGAAAAAGTTGTGACCCACTTCATGAATGATCACTCCGATCATTCCATTTTTTGTGGCTTCACTATAAGTTCCGTCAGCATTGGTACGACCATAGTTGAAACAAATCATCGGGTATTCCATGCCATTGGCCGCTTCAATACTTTGCGCTACGGGGTATGGATAAGGAATAGAGAATTTAGAATACGATTTAATGGTATGCGCTACTGCTTTGGTTGAAAACTTTCTGTACAAACCATAGGCTTCTTTACCATAACCACTCATACACATAATTTTCTTGCCCTCTACATAAGCAGGCATGGCATCCCATACATATTTACGGCTGGAGGTCCAGGCAAAATCGCGCACATTATCTGCTTTGTATATCCAGGTTTTCTTTTGTGTACTCTTACCCTGTTCTGCTTTTTTGGCTTCTTCGAGTGTTACCACTTCTACCGGCTCTGTTGCTGTTTGTGCCTTGTTCCAGCGGGCCAACTGTGCAGGTGTTAATACCTGTGCATAGTTCTGGCACTCTCCTGTACTCAATACCACATGATCG
>DPWF01000222.1:2477-7768 GCA_003526435.1 Chitinophagaceae bacterium
GTATAATTACCAAAGGTCAATGCAAATTCACCAGTGCCGGTAAACTGTTGGTTCTGCCATCCCTGGAAATCGCTGTACACACAAAGACGTGGGAACCATTGTGCCATGGTAAATAAATGATTGCCATCTACCAGTTCATATCCGCCGCGGCCATTCTTCACCATACGGTCAGATATTTTATAGCTCCAGTCGAGATTGAACACAAATTTCTGACCCGGTTTTAAAGCCGCAGGCAGATCAATCCGCATCATGGTGCGATTGATGGTATACTTCAGGTTCTTACCCGTTGCATCGGTGAGTTTGCTGATGATATGGCCATAACCATTATCTGTTTTGCGTTCTTCCATGCCATCCAGTGCATTTACCGACACCTGGCGGAGAGACGACGCATTCTCATACCCGGAATTCTTTAACGAGTTATGCTCATTCTCGTCTAACTGTAACCAGATATAGGTTAATACATCCGGAGAGTTATTATAGTAAGTAACTGTTTCACTGCCCTTGAGTTTCAGGTTCGCTTCATCCAGTTCGCACTTGATATTGTAGTCGGCACGTTGCTGCCAGTATTTGGGACCGGGGGCACCACTAGCAGTACGGTACTCGTTGGGGGTAGGTAGAATGGTACCCAACTGTTCAAATTTGTTGCCATGATTGGATGTTGGATTGTTCATGATATTCTGTGCCCGGGCAGACAACAGTAATACAGAACTCATCGCCAGTAAAGCCATTTTTTTCATGCGTAGGTATTTATTGATTTTAGCCACATGGAATTCGCCAAAACAGTTGACCTGACATCAATTTTGTTGTGGCGCATTTCATTGTTTGTTTGTTATTGAGGAACACGTTCCAATGCCATTAAAAGTGCCACTGCAAACGCACCTCCGCTGATATACAACAGGAACTCTCTGCGGTTGCACTTCAAAAGATTGACGAATATAAATGAAATGATCAACATGACCAGTACAATCAGTAGCTGCCCCAGTTCCAACCCAACGTTAAAGGCAAACAATTCCCAGATCACCGAAGAATCCTTACCCAGCATACTTTTCAGGTAATTACTGAACCCCAGTCCATGTATTAATCCGAAAAATAATGCGAAGAAATAAATCAGCGGGAAACGGCTGTTGAAACTGAACTTTTTGACAAAAAAATTGCTGAGTGCCGTAATGACAATGGTAACGGGTATCAGGAACTCGATCCAGACAATGGAATAGTTCACTATATTAAATACGCTGAGGGCTAGGGTAACAGAATGCCCGATGGTAAAAGCTGTAACCAGTATCAGCAGTTTTCTCCAGTCGGCAAACTGGTATCGGATGGCCAGGGCCACAATAAACAATATATGATCCACCCCCATGTCCTTGCTTACAATATGACCAAAACCTACTTTGAAATAAGCCAAAAACTGATCCATAGCTGAATTGCGAATTTATTGTGACATTTGTTGCCCGAACAAGCAGATTATAAAATGGTAAATATACTGATTCAATGGATGCTCACCGGTATGCTTTCAGTGGCACACCCTTTTTTTATGTCGGTCATTGATATCAACCATAACCCCAAAGAAGCATCACTGGAAATCAGTGTGCGTGTGTTTAGCGATGACCTGGAGAAAACCTTACAGCAATACAGTAAACAGAAGATCAATATCCTGAGTCCGGGCGATAAAGCTGTTATAGAAAAAACACTGCTGGCTTATATGACCGAACACCTGAAACTTTCTGTTAATGGCAAAGCCACCCGTTTTACATTGGTGGGTTATGAACAGCAGATGGAAAGTACCTGGTGCTATTTTGAAATTGAAAAACAACCCGTAGTGAATCAGGTGGACATTGATTGCAGCCTCTTATACGATTATGAAACCAAACAGGTAAATATCGTACACGTAAAATCGAAAGGGGTACAGAAAACCTACAAACTCGATTACCCGAAAAGAGATATCTCATTTTCCTTTTAAATACCAACAATCTCCCCTTCTCCCTTTCTCCCTGTTCAGAAACGCCCAGCAATAAGAGCATCTACATTTGCCAGAAGACTTTAAACAGGGAGAAAGGGAGAACGGGAGATTAGCAACGTACTTTATTCACTGAAGGAAACCAGTATTTTGTCTATACGGTGCTGGTCCATGTCGACGATTTCAAATTTGAACATTTTCCAGTCGAGGGTATCACCTGTTACCGGTATTTTCTCCAGTTCGTGAATGATGAAGCCGGCAAGTGTATCAAAGTCGCGGTCGCCTTCCATCATCCATTCTGTTTTATCGAAATGAGTCAGGAAGTCGTAGAAAGGTATCTGTGCATCTACCAGAAAGCTGCCATCGGCTCTTTCTGTAAGTTCATAAGCCTCATCTTCTTCCTGCGGAATATCGCCTACAATGGCTTCCAGGATATCGTTCAACGTAATCAATCCCAGTACAGAACCATATTCATCTACAATAAAACAATGATGAATTTTGGTCTGTTTAAATTTCTCCAGTACCTGATAGGCCGTATTGTTTTCGGGTACATACATGGCATCTTTCATCAGTTCACTGATTTTACTGCCGGGTTCGGCAGCAAAAAGATCCTTTAACGATACCACTCCTTTGATGTGATCAATATCTTTTTCACAAACAGGATATACAGAATGCATGTTCTCCATTACCTCATGCCGAACAGCCGCCACCGTATCTTCCACTTCCAGCCATACGGTATCGCTTCGATGTGTCATTAAGGAGGTAATATTACGGTCGCTCAGGTGAAATACACGTTCAATAATTTCCTGTTCAGCTTCTTCAATGGTGCCCTGTTCTGTTCCTTCGCTGATAATGGCTTTGATTTCTTCTTCCGTTACCTGGTTATCGTTGGGTTTCATGTTGAGCAAACGAATGATCACATGCGAGGATTTACTCAATAACCAGATAAATGGATAGGTGATCCATGAAACCACCCGCATGGGGCCTGCCACAGACTTCGCAATACCTTCAGGATTACTGAGACCAATGCGTTTGGGCACCAGTTCACCCAGTACCAGCGACAAATAAGTAACAATGATGACGATGATAATGGTGGCGATGGTACCTGCATAATCACTGTTTACCTGATATCCTTCCAGCCAGGCTTTCAAAGGTTCTTTGAATGTATCGCCTGAATAAATACCGGTTAATACCCCCACCAGTGTAATACCGATCTGTATGGTAGATAAAAAAGTATCGGGATGATTGGCCAGATCCAAAGCACGTTTGGCATCTATATCGCCTTTGGCAGCCTGTGCTTCCAGTCTGGCTTTACGGGCTGACACCAGGGCTATTTCTGCCATGGAAAAAAAACCATTCAGTATGATCAGACCCAGTATGATGAGTATTTCAGTCATAATTATTACAAATTTCTAAGGCCGGCCGTCGAGGTCAACCAGCACATATGGCACCGTTTCTTTTGCTCTTGTTTCAGGGTTGAGAAAGGGCAGGCTTAACATGCTCACCCCATAATATGCTCCCTCAAATATAGTATTCAGGTTGGGAAAGCGCTGTTGAAGTGCGGAAAGACTTTCTTTTCTGGTGATCAGTATATCATTGGACTGAAGCGATAAACTGTCTGTTTTATGTTTAAAAATATGTTTCCCGTAAAAATGAAGTGCCCTGCTTTCGTCAATATTATACAGAACGACCTGTTGTTTATTGATCTTTTTTTCATCGAGCACTTTAGCCACTGTATTACCCAACTGGTATTTGAGCAAGTGCGGATAAAAGCCCAGAGACAAACAAAGATTTACACCAATAACAGTAAGCAAAGCCATTTGTATTTGCCTGTGTACATTGCTGAATGGTTTAAAGAGTATAAAGAGGTAGGCACACAATCCAGCCACACTTACTACTTTAACCAGTAAATGAATGGCGGGGAATGGCCATACCATCAATACGATGGCTGCCACCCATAACAAGAAGAAAATCACGGTATGTATCCAGAAAAGTATGCGGGTTAGGCCGGGTTTTTCTCCTACAAATAATAATCTGTACACTGTTCTGGCCGTAACAATGGCGGCAAGGGGCAGCACCACAAAAATATAATGTGGCAATTGTGCCTGGCTTCGGGCAAGAATACAGTAAGTGATGATAAAACCACCGGTACTGATCCACTCTTCTGTTGCCCCTATCCTGAATTTTTGCTGAACCAGCCGGCTGATCGTAAACAGCAATCCTATGAGAAAGAAAATGATCCAGGGAAGAAAACTCCAGAGCATGTTTTCGAGCAGGAAAGTAAAATGATTCATTTCATTGAACACATTTTCGCCGGTATACCGACCAAAACTTTGTGTCCAGTAATAAAAACGCAGCCCCGATTGTATGGCCCTGCCATGAAATATTTTTCCGGGTTCAAGATCGTACTGCTGATACAGACCAATACTCATAGGTATCAGTAAAATGGCTACAATGAGTAATCCGATGATGTATTCCCAACGGAAAAACTGTTTCCATTCTCTCCTCAATATAAAATGCGGTACAAATGCAAATGCGGGTATCATTAATGCAATGGGGCCTTTGGTCATCATACCACCTGCAATGGCGGCAAAACCAAGCAGGAAATGTTTCCACTTATGGGTCTGGTACCAGCTTGCCAGTTGCCAGAGGCTAAAAATTACCCAGCCCATCAGCATGGTATCGCAGCGTACATCGTGTACCATTAAAAAAACGGCCTGTGAAGAGGCAAGTACAATGGCCGATAACTGTGCAATGGTTGTATGATAAAACAACAATGCCAGACGATAGGTGGCATAAATACCCAGCAATAACATGAGTACAGAAGGTATACGGTATGCCCAGTCGAATACGCCAAACAATTGAAGACTGAAAGAGGATAACCAGAATAGCATGGGTGGTTTATCGAGATAGTCTAACCCTAAATCGTAGAGTTTGAGATAAGAACCATTTTCCATCATTTCCCTGCTCATGGATGCATATTGTGCCGCATCAATATCAATAACAGGTATTTGCCACATGGAAATAATATATACTACCACGCAGGCCGATAAGATGAAAACAAAGAATCGATTATTCATGAGGAGAAGATAATGAAGGCTGATCGATACGGATCAGACCAATTTTCTTGTTGTAATATTTTGCCGTTAGCGCACCAATACCCATACCCAGCAATGCACCTCCTAAAATATCGACCGGATAATGCACACCTACATACACCTGTCCGTAACTAATGGTGGCGGCCCATACAAATAACCACCTGCTCCATTTACCCATAAAGTGACGGGTAGTAAGAAATACAAACATGGCAAAGCCAAAATGATTGGTGGCATGGGAA
>DPWF01000222.1:7855-8025 GCA_003526435.1 Chitinophagaceae bacterium
ATGGCCGTATACGCTCCACCCATTTTTTAAGGAATGAACTGCTGATCTGGTCGGTGAGTGTTACGTTGATGATGGCAAACAGTATCCATGTCCAGGCCTGTTTACCAAAATTCATGCATGCAAACACAATCAGGAAAAGATACAATGGCACCCATAATTCAGAGTCGCGC
>DPWF01000259.1 GCA_003526435.1 Chitinophagaceae bacterium
GATGCAAAAAGAGCTTACCAGAACTGGCTGAAAAAGAGCGAATATAAACCGGTGATCAATATTGAAAATACAAAAGGACAGAAAGCATTTGTACCAGCTAAACTGGAGAATGGCGAATGGAACCACGATACAATTGGCATGATTGCACTTGATGCCAAGGGCAACCTTAGTGGCAGTTGTACCACAAGTGGTATGGGCTTTAAAATGCGTGGACGTATTGGCGACTCCCCTATTATTGGTGCAGGCCTTTATGTAGACAATGAAGTAGGTGCTGCAGTAGCAACAGGTCAGGGTGAAGATATTATCCGCATTTGTGGTGCACATACTATTGTGGAACTGATGCGACAAGGATTATCACCTGAAGCAGCTTGTAAAAAAGCCATGGAACGTTTATTGAAAACAAAAGGGCTCGAAAAAGCAAAAGCCATACAAGCTGGTTTTATAGCGATCGGCAAAAATGGCGAGTACGGCGGCTATGCTTTACAAAAAGGATTTAATTATGCTGTTTGTCATGCCGATGATAAAAACTTTTTAGTAGATGCCAAACCTTTGATCTGATAGTGCAGAATAAAATAAATGCATTTAATATTCCAGCACCAGACTTCAATCCGGTGCGAGGATAAAAAATATGGATATGTCCTTACCACTTGAAATATGCGTATTCAATACAGCTACGGCTATTGCAGCCGCTGAAGCGGGAGCCGACAGGATTGAACTATGCGAGAACTATGCCAATGGAGGTACTACCCCATCCTATGGTTATTTAAAAACAACAAGGGAAAAAGTGGGTATCCCCATCTTCCCCATGATTCGTCCACGTGGTGGCGATTATTTTCACAGACCGGAAGAGATAGCAATTATACAGAAAGATATACTGCTCTGTAAAGAACTGGGGTTTGAAGGTGTGGTATTCGGTTTATTAAACAGGGACGGTTCCGTAGATAAAGACAATACAGCAAGATTGGTAGAGCTTGCTTATCCGTTGGATGTAACTTTTCATCGTGCCTTCGATCGTTGTAAAGATCCATTGGAAGCGTTGGAGATCATTATAGAATGTGGTTGCACCCGAATACTTACAAGTGGTCAACATCCTAAAGCCCCTGATGGGAAAGAACTGATCCGGCAACTGGTGGAGCAGGCTGATGAGCGGATCATTATTATGCCTGGAAGTGGTATTAACAGCATGAATCTGGAAGAAATGATTGCATTTACAGGTGCCAAAGAATTTCATACCTCTGCCAGAATCATGCGACCTTCTCAAACGGAATACATGAATCCGTTGATTCCGGAAGATTTCAGCCAGGACTTTACCGATACCGATGAGATTAAAAAATTAAAGCAGATTCTTGGTGCATAAAACACCTATGTAATGCTGTGCCAGATGCTGTTAACCCTGTGGTTTAATTATCATGAACATTCGTACTGAATTAGAAAGAGAACATTCAAAAGAACAGGCATTACGCATTGCCCACTACGCTGTTCAAAATAAAAAGCAGTTTAAAGAGTTGATGAACTGTTATACAGATGAAGATTACAGGTTATCGCAAAGGGCGGCATGGAGTGTGAGCTGGGCGGCTAAAAACAACCCTTCCATGATTGAACCTTATATTGGCGTGCTGGTGAAAAGATTACAGGAACCGGGTGTTCATCCTGCAGTTGTTCGAAACGCAGTAAGGGTCCTGGAAGACATTGAGTTGCCGGAACAATACCATGGTGAAGTGATGAACAGTTGTTTTGCATTCATCGAAAACCCGGCAACACCTGCAGCCATTAAAGCATTTTCTCTGACTGTTCTATTCAACTTGTCCAGGCAATATCCCGAAATAAAACCTGAATTGCAACTCATCATTGAAGAGCGATGGGACACAGAAACGGCGGCTTTCAGAAGCAGGGGGAAGAAAATATTGAAGAAAATTTCTGATGTCTGATATCTGCTATATATATCAGACATCAGCCATCTTAATATAACATTCTCACCTTAATCGTCTCCTTTACTTCTTTCAATAATTCAACTGCTCTTTTGGAGAGTTTTTTGTCGACATCAAGTACTACGTAGCCGATTTCTTCATTGGTTTTGAGGTATTGTCCAACAATGTTGATATTGTTTTTAGATAACGCAGTATTGATGGCACTCAATACACCGGGAACATTTCTGTGAACATGTAATATCCTGTGTGCGCCATCTACAGGCGGTAAACCAATAGCAGGAACCGTATGTGAACCGTTGGTGATGCCGCGTTCAAGGTATTGAAAGAGTTTTATGCTCACATCTTCCCCAATATTCTGTTGTGCTTCTTCTGTAGAACCGCCGATATGTGGTGTAAGAATTACATTGGGTAAGCCTTGCAGCGGCGTTTCGAAATGATCTCCATTTTTTTCAGGCTCCCATGGATATACATCAATACCCGCACCGGCAATAGCGCCTTCTTTCAATGCTTCACTCAGCGCTTTCAGATCAACCACTTCCCCACGGGCATAATTGAGCAGGATAGCTCCTTTCTTACAATATTTGATATTGTTTTTGTTGATCAGGTTTTTTGTCTATGCTGTTTCAGGTACATGCAGAGAAATGATATCGCTGTTGCTCAATACTTCTTTCATTGATTTGGCGGCAACTGCATTACCCAATGGCAGTTTGGTTTCTGTATCGTAGAACAATACTTTCATACCCAATGCTTCTGCCAGTACACTTACCTGTGAGCCAATATTGCCGTAACCAATAAGCCCCAGTGTTTTTCCACGAAGTTCATAACTGCCTTTGGCATCTTTCATCCAGATGCCTTTGTGTGCTGCCATGTTTTTGTCGGAGATTTTCCGGATGAGCATGACAGAGATACCGATGACCAGTTCGGCCACGCTCCTGGTATTGCTGTAAGGTGCGTTAAAAACAACCACTCCTTTTTTGGTGGCCGATTTTAAATCGACCTGGTTTACACCAATGCAAAAACAGCCAATGGCCTGTAATTTCTTTGCAGCATCCAAAACTTTAGCAGTGATCTGTGTTTTGGAACGAATTCCGATCAGATGAACATCTTTTACTTCTTTTATAAGTTCATCTTCACTAAGGGCTCCACTGAGTTTACGTACATTGGTATAACCCTGTTGTTTAAAATATTGAACTGCTTTGTCGCTGATATTTTCAAGAAATAAAATATTGATCCGTTCTTTTGGATAACTTGTGGTTGCCTGCTTGCTCATGTAGCGAAAATAATGTTTTTATTTTCTGCATAACCTTTCGCTTTTTAACCATTTCAGTAACACATTGTTTTTTATTTTCGTCGCGAAGAAAACTAACAGATGATCGCAAGAACCTTTAGTATAGCTATTTTGATGGGTTTGTTCCAGTCTTGTTCTGCACAACCTCCTGAAAAAGATTCAGTAGAAACCTATGCACCTATACCATCCAGTAACAAGGCAGTATATGCTGCTGAAATTGAGAAACAATACAAACAATTGTTAGGTAACCGTGGATTCAACGGCAGTATCCTTGTTGCCAAAAACGGGGAAATTTTATTTGAAGACTACCAGGGATTCAGCAATTTCAAAACCAAAGAACGCATCGCACCCAATACCCCTTTTCATCTGGCTTCGGTGTCGAAAACATTTACTGGCATGGCCATCATGAAACTGCGTGAGCAGGGAAAACTGAACCTGGATGATATGGTAACCGATTTCTTCCCCAGCTTCCCCTATTCGGGTATTACCGTTCAGTTATTGCTTAATCACAGAAGTGGTTTGAATAACTATGTTTATTTCCTGGTCGACAAAAAAGTAGAAACTTACCGGGTTAAAACAAAAAAAGGGCGTTGGGTCAGAAGAAAACGCATCATTAAAATGCCAGCATTGAAACCGGGTCTGCTCACTAATCAGGACATGCTGGATTATATGGTACAGTATAAACCGGCACCTCTTTTTGCACCCGACAGGGCTTTCCGGTATAGTAATACCAATTATGCACTGCTGGCACTCATTATTGAAAAAGTGACCGGACAATCTTATCCCACTTATATGAAGGATAGTTTGTTTACGCCTTTGGGTATGACAGACAGTTATGTATTTGGTTTGGCAGATACGGCCAATTATATTCCATCCTATAAAAACAACAATGTACCATACGGTATAGAGAAGCTTGACTGTATTTATGGAGATAAGAATGTGTATTCTACCGTAAGGGACCTTTTTTTATGGGACAGGGCATTACACGAAGGAACTTATGTGAGTCAAACCTCTCAAACACTTGCTTATCAACCATATAGCTTCGAAACAACTTCTTTTCATAATTATGGGTTAGGATGGCGTTTGCTGAATTCACCAACCGAAGAAATTGTATACCACAATGGCTGGTGGCATGGTAATAACACTGTTTTTACCCGTTATATAAAAGATACAGCCACCATTATTGTACTGGGCAACCGTTATAACCGCAATATTTATAAAGCTAAAAAGCTGTCGTCTGCCTTTACCGGTCGAACAGACAGTACAGAACTGGAAGAATAAGCCACTAATAGTTTTCAATGAGCTTGAACAGGGAGGCCGATTTTAGGCTTTTACCCCTATTTTTGCAGACTTTTAATATAAACTTTACCAGAC